>DATDFQ010000018.1 GCA_036522515.1 Bacteroidota bacterium | reverse complement strand
GTTCACCTTCACCCAGTAGCCTTGTCCCGGGAGAAGGGAATCTGCGGAAAAATAGCCGGAGTGATATCCGAAAAACCTCGACGCGATGATACCCGGGGGGTTCGAGGCCACCGACTGCACGGCGACCGGATCCGTGATCGTGCCGATGAGATTCCAGCCGCTCGTAACACTGATCGTGTCGGAACCGACCGGATTACCGACGATCTGAAAGTTGTGGCTCCCACCGAATCTCAACCAATATCCCCTCCCCGCCCTAAGCGTATCTTCTATTGTATAAGAAGAGCCGTCGTATCCGAAGGCCCGACCCGACGCCCCCGGATAGAGGTGAGACGTGCTCGAATTCCCCGCCGAGACCGGCAGCGAAATGAGGTTCCATCCCGCCGAGACGTTCGAATTGAAGAAGATTCCATTGACCGCAAAATCAAACGTCCCCGACCAGATGCCCGTGTGGATCGACCGGGCAGATCTCACCCGCCAGAAGAGATGTCCCGACGTAATGGAGAGAGTCCGGCTCACAAAGGTGTCCGAAACCGTCGAATCGTTGATCTCAAACCCGGATGTGAAGCCGGAATCGGAAGAGACCTGAAGCCAGTAGGGCGCACCGTAGAGCGATCGGTCCCATTGAAACGTGATTTCCGGTGTAAGATTCTGAGCTCCGTTCGGAGGAATAATGAGGATGGGCGGAGTTGAATCTCTCTCCGCAATATAATAATGACGGTTCGCGGCAACCCCCGCAAAGAGCTCATCCGCCCCTGAAGGCCATTCGACACGCAAGGAATCTATCGTTGAAGCATCACCCAGCCCGAAGTGGAGAGTGAGATTCTGACTGTTGTATCCGGTCTGGGCGGGCACCTCCCGAAGCTGCCACTCCGGCGCTCCGTTCACCGTCGCTTTCAGGCGCACTTTTGCCCCGATTGCACTCTTACTGGTCGCGGTGGCGGTGCAATTGAATTCAACCCAGTGGTTCGAATCCCCGCCATTGTGATAGAGGAAGTCTTTTTGGTTTAACCGGTTTGCGACGAACAGGTCGAGCTGCCCATCCCCGTCGTAGTCGGCCCAGCCGGCCCCGAATGAATTCCCGACGTTCGTCACGGGGTCTGCGCCGGTAATTTTCGTGAACGTGTAATTCGGCGGCCCGTCGTTATGCAGCAGAAGCGACTGCCCTCCGTCGTTCGCGATGAAAAGATCGAGATGTCCATCGTTGTCATAATCCCCCCAGGCGGATCCGACGTAGTTACCTGCATCCAGGGAGACGGAACTCCCTCCAACGGGGATAAGCTGATAGGACGGGGGTCCCGAATTATGATAGAGGATGTTGGTCTGTCCCGTGTAATTGCAGGCCACGAAATCGAGGTTTCCGTCGTTGTCGTAATCCCCCCAGCTTCCTCCCAAGGTCGCTTTGCCGTCCGCGACCGTGATCTTCGTGAATTGAAGGTTTCCGTTGTTGATGTAGAGGGCATCGTTCTGGGTCCCGGCATTTCCCACGAAGAGGTCGGGACGGCGGTCGTTGTTCATGTCTCCCCACGAGCCGGCGATCGAAAAATTCGCCCCGTCGTTGACCGGCAGGATCGTATCCACCCGCGTAAAATCGAACTGCGGCGACCCGTTCCCGCGGTAGAAATAGTCGTTCCCCTGAAAATTCACGACGTACAGATCGAGAATACCGTCCCCGTCAAGATCGACCCACGAGCCGCTGTTGGAATTCGCATGGTCGGTGACGATGCTCCCCGTCGTGACCTTGACAAAGGTCGTGTCGCCGTTTCCGAGGTAGAGAAAATTGCCGAAGCTTCCCCGGTTCGTGACGAAGAGGTCTAGGTTACCGTCGTTGTTGAAATCCCCCCAGGTGCTGCCGATGGATGAGCCTCCGTCGGTGACCATCGCGCCGGTCGTTATCTTCTTGAATCCCCCCGCCCGGTCGTTGACGTAGAGCGAGTTGTTCTGGTTTGAGAGGTTCCCATGCGCCACGAAGAGGTCAAGGTACCCGTCGCGGTCCACGTCGATCCATGACCCTCCCCCGCTTTCGTATTGATCGTTTACGACAGGGTTCGCCGGGTCCGTCGCTTTTGTGAGGACCTGCGCGTTTGCGGGACGGATGGAGGCGAAGCAGGCTAGAACGGTGAGAAGAAGAATGCAACGAGTTCGTGAATGCATGGAAGCGAATCCCCTGAGTGGCAATTGGTGCTCCAATCAAGGTACTCACTCCTGACGAGAGGGTAAATAACCCGAACGGGTCATTTCTGTTCTATTGCGGCAGATACCGGGGCGGGCGACCGGCATCGGATCGGGTTCCTCCATGCCCATCATCCCGGCCCAAAACCTGTGGAGATGAGGTGAAACGACTACTTGCTCTGATCCTCAGTTGATGATTATTCTGACGGTCAACGGGAAAGCGGAAGATATCCCAACCCGGTTGTCCCCCTGCTCATGAAGATCCACAACCCAGGTGGCGACAAAATAGCCGACCGCCGCGCCGAGGACATTGTCCGATACCCAGTGTTGATCCTGATAGACCCGGGAGATCGGCGTGAGGACGGCGGGCAGGTAGACCAGTATCTTCAGCCACGTCGGTTGAACGTTTCTTGAGAGGACCGTGGAAATCACAAACGCGATGGTTGCATGTCCGCTGGAAAGCGAATGGAATCCGTCGTCGGTGAGTGTAAACTGGTGGTAAGTGCCGGCGCCATCGCCCGTGTACGGTCTTGCCCGGCCAAAGACGAATTTCATCGTATAGGTGATTGCCGCAGCATAGAGAGACGCCTGGCCGATCTCGTAGGCGATCTTCCTCGTTCGCATGTCATCCGTTATAAGGGAGTGGAGAGCGAAGCCGCCGAAGAGCGCAATCGGCAGATAGGTTTCTCCCCAGACCCGGCCTGCCACGATCGGAGCGCTATAGTAATATCTCTGGTCTCTCAGGACAGCGTCCCGTACCGGCTGGTCGGCCTCCATGGCAAGAACTGTGGAGGCACCCAGCAAGCCGAACTTCAGCCAATCGGTCCCCTGCCAGTGGAGCGGCTGTGTGAAAAACGTCCCCGTTTCCGAGCCAAACTGCGTGAAATCGTATTTGTTCTGCGCGAAGACGCCTGACTGAGAACAGTAGAGAAAGAATAATGAAAGTACCAATGCAGCTCTCCCCCGGTGTATGCGCGCTGTCCGGGGAAGGAAACCCGGGGCAGAAGTCCAATGTGATAAGGCGGTTGAAGGGGTCATGCGAATCAGTTGATGATTATTCTGATCGTCAACGGATAGAACGAGGCAAGCTCAATCCGGCTTTCCTGCTGGTCGTGCTGATTGACGACCCAGTCGGCTACAACATAACCGATTCCCGCACCGAGCAGATCGTCCGATGTCCAATGATAATCCTGATACACCCGGGCGAATACGGTGACGACTGCAGGAAGGTAGACCAATGCTTTTAAAAAGCCCGATGAAACGTTCTTCGAAAGAACGGTGGAGAGGACAAACGCAGCCGATGAATGTCCGCCGGGAAGCGAATGATAATCCTCGCCGGAAAAAGTAAACGATTGATACGCCGCCCTGCCCAAATTCTGATTCGGCCTCGCTCTGCCGACAGATTTGGAGAGGATCTGGGTGAGTGCGGCAGAATAGATGATGGCCTGACCGATCTCAAATCCAATCTTTTTCGTCGTGCTGTTGCCGGTCAGCAATCCATGCGCCTCAAATGCGACCGCCAGTGTGGGTGACATGTAAGATTCTCCCCAGATTCTGCCCGCCTCAATGGGAACGCTATTCGAGTATCGCAGATTTCCCTGGACGGCGGTGCGGACGGGCTGGTCGGCCTGCATTGCGAGAAATGTGCCGGCTCCCATCAAACCAAGTTTGAGCCAATCACACCCCTCCCAACGGAGAGGCTGTGTAAAGAACAAGCCGGTTTCCTCCCCAAACCGGGAAAGATTGTAGCTGTTCTGTGCGTAGAGCGCAGATCCGCACGTAAGAATCAGACCGAGCAGTACAACTATCGCTCGTCCCTCTGCCCCCGCCGGATATCCCTTCTTCAAGGATTCGAATTTCACCGGACTATTCCGTAATTCCGAAATTTTCGAGATTCAGGATGACATAGACCTTTTGTTCGGTGTGTAACGAATAAAAGTCCGGATACTTGTCGAAATTTCCCTTTCTTTGATAGACCAGGTATTCAAATCCAACGCTGACGTTCCTGTAGAGTTGAATCCCGAGCCTTGGCTTGAAGATGCCCACCAGATTATCTCCCGCAGCCCCGACATAGGTGTGAATCCAGTAGACGAAATAGTCTGTTGTCAGGCTCCCCCATCCGAGATTGACGATATTTTCTAATTTTGCCTGCAGCCCTCCGCCAAACGCATAATCTCTGTCGCCGATGCTGACATACGGCGAGCTGATCGCCGCGAGCGGTATGACGGCAAGATGAACGGCCGATTCAATCACGGATTTCGTCAGGATCGGTAGCTGAGATATTATTCCCCCTCCGAATCCGAGCGAGCTGACCCGGTAAATGTTATTGTCCCAGTAGTCATAATGCTGGAATCCGCCGGCCATGATTTTGAGGGGTCCCGCCTGGCCGTTGGATCCGAACAGGAGACCATACCCGATGATGTTATCGATCACCCTGTTTCCCACCCCGAAGTTCAGATCGAACCGCAGCTTGAAGAAATCAAACGGCTTCCGGGACCTGTTCTCGAAAGGATTTCCATACACAAACATCGCGTTTGCCATCACGCTCGAGGATCCTGTCCCAAACTTTGAGCCGTCATTCACGTTATGCGCCCCGAGGGAGAACGTCACATTCAGCGGCTCTTTCTGATATACCTCATCCGCGCTCGCGCGGAACAGTCTCCCCTCCGTAAAACGGTTGAACGCCCTCGTCGGACTGAACACCGCAGCCAATAACTCGCGGAAGAATCTCCCCGCGCCGGTCGCCCGGTCATCGAGGACATTCGAACTCAACCGGTAGAGAATCTCACCGCCAAACGCGCCGCTCAGGGTCGTATTGATCAGGTCGTTGTACGACGGCAGCGAGTTTTCCCCGAAATACTCCCACATGAGACTGCTCCCGAATGCGAAGGGAAGCGATTCAAAATAACCATAGCCGTTCGATCGACCTCCGATGAAAGCCATCGCCCCGCCGTACGGGTGAAAGAAATGATTCATTTCAAACCCGTCCGAATCCCATTCCCAGCCCGTTTGAATATTTGTTTTCCACGACTGAAATCCCACGCGCGCGTAGTCCGCGTTCGACACATACCTGTCGACAGCCCAGGTGAACACGTTGCCCCTGATAAACCCTGCGATCGGCACCCATAACGGGGATTTCGGGTTCGCTTCCGGATCGTCATCGAGCAGGTCGCCGTAGATATTGGAGACAGTCGAGTCCCTGTAGGAAACCTTCGCGGTCTTCGTGCTCACTCCCTCCGTATGCTGCGGAAGGCTATCCGTCTTCGAGGGAACGGTATCGGTCTTTGGCGGTACCGAGTCCGGCATGGGGATGCGCGGGCTCTGAAGGTGCGATCCCGGCGACCATCCGAGACCGAACGAGAGCTGTCTCTGCGGAGATGTCAACTGGTTCGCGACCGAGCCTGCGACGTAAAGGGGGGAGAGCCCTCCCTGCGTCGATCCGTTCTGAGCGACGCATGCCGCGGCTGCAAAGAATAAAGAGAGTGAAATACCAAGATGGCTCGTATGTTTCATGTCGGCCTCGCTTTCAATCCTTCCCGGAACTAATTCTTCATCATGGAAATGCTCTTGTTGACTTCCCGCGTGAGTGTTCCGTCGGTGTAGGAATAGTTGGCAACCTCCAGCCGGGTGTGGAGGGCAAGCTTTTCCATGATGTTATGGATATGACTCTTTATCGTGTAGGTGGCAATGTGAAGCCGCTGGCCGATTTCCCTGTTGCTGAGGCCGTCGGCTATCAGGCTGATGACTTCCCGCTCCCGCTTGGTCATCTGGATCGCTTTGTTGAGATTCTTTCTTCCTCCGTGCACCGCATGCTCGATGATCTGTGAAAAGAGGGATCCGCTGAGGACGGGCGGAAGCACCTTTTCTCCCTCCGCGACAGAACGAATCGTTGCGAGAAAGTCATCGAGCGTCGCGTCCTTCAGGATGAAGCCCGAGGCTCCCGCTTTCACAAATTGCAGGATATCCCCCTGGGCAGGCGCAAGATCCATCACAATCACTTTTGCGTGAGGAAATTCCTTCTTCACGATTTCCACGACGTGGAGACTGCTCTGGCTTCGCAGGCCCAGATCCAGCAGGATCACGTTGGGTTTCAACTTGTGAATCTTGAGTATGCCGTTCTCGCCGTTTCCGGATGCGGCGACCACTTTGATATCCCGGTGGCCTTTCAGCATTGCGGCGATTCCGTCCCGCAAGAGGCGGTTGTCATCGATCAGCAGCAATCGGATTTTATTCATTGAACTCTTCCTCATTCTCTCATGTGTTGTTCTATCCTGATCGTCGGCTCAAATCCCTACGATATCGCCGAGTCCGCTCCGGAGTGCGAACCACGCGAACGCGAAGAACGCGTCGCTATGCATCCTTGAGTATCGTACAGTTCCGACCTTCATCGAGCCGTGCTCGTCCGGCAGGTTGGTCGTGCGGAGTTTCATATTATTGGCAATCACATTGACGATCGTATTGCCGACACCGGACTCGCTTCCCTCGTCGTTGATCGAGACTATCTTCAAATCCTTGTACGTCGCGCGCACCGAACCCCCCGCGACCCCTTCGGTCACCCTGATATCGAAGAGGACAGAATGAAGAACACCCGTTTTGAATCGCTTGTGTTCGGCGATTTCCAGGTACGGGTTGAGTGCGCCAAGATCCATTTCGCCCAATGAGCCGGAGAACTGGAACGTGAATTCAGGCGACGCAATCGGAATCAACAACACGGCCTTCATACGGCCGGCATCCATGAGCGATCCCTCGGCGCCGACCCGGATCGAGTCGCGATGGGAAGACGAGACTGCCGCCCGAATTTGCACGTGATCGAACGTCAGGCGGGCCGGCTTCGATCCTGCTGCGTATCTCTCGCCGTATTTCACCTGTCCGTCCGTAATGATCAGACTGTCGAGCTGGATCGTGCGGGCTATCGAGGAAAGAAGCTCGTTCGGCATCACCAGGCGAACGGAGTCCCTCGCAGTTCGCTTGTCGTTATCGATCAGAACGTCGAGAACGGGTTCCTGGATTTCCGCGATGCGTGCGTATTGTATCTCCCCGTTGAGCATGCTGATGCAGGCCGATCCCTTCAGGAGGAAATGAGGAACCGTGAGATGGAACCGGGTTCTGCTGAATTTACTTCGGTTGAAGAATCGCTCGTCATCCCCCAGGGGGCGGAACTCCAACGCGTCGACCACAACCTGCGAGTCCGGCACCGAGACACGCAACCCTCCGCAACGAAGTTCGTACCCCGGCCGTGGAAAGGTGAGCACGATGTCTTCCGCGCTCGCGTTGGAACTGATGAGGTTATCGGGCGCCACACCCCCTCCCCAGAGGAGCTGGACACGCCCGACACCGCTTACCGAGAATCTGGCCAGGCGGCAAGTGAACGTGGAATCTATTTTCATCAACTCGATCGAATCGCATTCCAGTTTGTTCCCGAGGATACTGTAATGGAGGCCTGCGATCCGTATCGAGTAGGCGGGATAGGCCTCTTCGAGCGCACGGGCGATCCGCCGGTTGAGGAATCCGTCGAGAAAGACATCCGGCAGGAAGAGGAAGACCGACACGCAGGCCAGTCCAATAACCCCGGAGCAGAGAGCCGCAAGCTTCGCGGCTCTCCGCCGGGAGAGCGATCTCATATATGATTTCAGCGATTGCACTCTGAGGTCCGGGGTGCCATTATTGCGTCATTCATTCGGGGAAGCTTTACTTCTGTTTGTCGTCGCCATGACCCTGGTTCCCGCGGTTGTCTTGCCCGTTGTTGTCGTCATGTTTGTTGCCGCGGCCTCTTCCCTTGCCATTCCCGTTATCATGTTTTTGCTGCTTCATCCAGTTATTGTGCTGGGGATGGTTCTTGTTGACAAAATATTTTGAATCACGGCTGTCGCGGATATCCTCCTGATCATGACGGCCCCGGTACGAGGAATACTGATCTCTATACTTATCATGCTGGCGGTACGGTTCCCGCTCATTCACCACGACCTTGTATGAATGATAGAAATCAAAATTGTGAAACCGTGAAGGGAGGCGTGATCTGCCAACCCAGCGTCCCCGTTCATTTGTGTAGAACATGTGTTGGGGAACATTGTAGTACGCTTCGATATCGGGGAGGTAGTAGTATTCGACGTGATCATAGCCGGTCGGGCCCCAAACCGGCTGGCGATCTACGTTGAAATTCAGGCTGATTCCCACCTGCGCCTGTCCCGCGCTCGAGACGAGGAATGCTGCGGCCAGTGCCGCGATTATCAGATAGTTGGTACGCATGACTTTTCTCCTTTTTTGATATCTCTGATGTAAAGAACCGATGGTCCATTATTTGCCGGCATCCGGAAGTGTCGCAGCTTATTCATCTTTCTCTCCAACTCGTCATGCTGACATGCTTCAGGTCAGCATCTTTCAACTCTTTTTAAAGATCCCGACCTAAGACATGTCGGGATGACGAGAGAAGACCAAAATACGACACTACCCCGGGTTCCGGATCTATTGCAGTTGCTGTTGAGACGACTTCGCGCTATCCCGTTTCTGTTTATCGGGTTTTGGCGGCTGAGCATCCCGTCCCTTCCCCTTGTTGCCGGGGGCGGTGGCCGGGGGCGCCGGTTTCTTGTTCCCGGCTCCACGGCCCATCCTGGGCTGCGGTTGCTGATCCATATTCTTGTTCTTATCGGGGGGATTGGCGACCCTGGGCTGATCGCTTCTTCCTTTCTTCCCGGCCGGCTCGGCGGGCGGCGGTTGTGCCGGGTCGTCGTTGCTCCTGTTCCTCGCGTGCGGATCAGTCACACGGGGTTGCTCCGGTGCCGCCTTCTTTTCTACCGGAACGGCGTTCGGCGGTTGCCCTTCGTTTTTGTCCTTCTCGGGAGGATTGTCGACATGGGGCGGCTGACCTCTTCCCTTTCTGTCGGAGGGCCTGGCGTCTTCCTTTCCCGGTGGGGGCGCGTCACTCTTGTTCTTGTCGGGTGGATTGACGACCTGGGGTTGCTCGCCTCCTGCCTTTGCCGCAGGCGGGGTGACAATCGCAGGTGCCGCAGATTGTTCTCTCCCATTCGCAGGAAGATTTTCATTCCGCCGCTGATTACCCTTCGTCCGTTCAGCCGCGGGCTTCATTTCCTTCAATGCCACCAGTTTCGGTGGAACAGGCTTCGGCGAATTAGCCATTGCCGCCTGAACTCGCGGCCTGTAGATTTGGAGTTGATTATTGGCAAGAGCTTGGCCTGGTTTGTCGTTTTCCCGGATGCTCACCGCCACGACTGCGCTTCCCGTTATCTTCTGCACATCGGTTCTGGCGGGACCCGCAACATACGTCGTGTGGCGGCTGTTATCCACGTAGGTATTGTTGATGACCGTGGAATTATTGATGATCGTAACGTTGGTGGAGCGATCGACGTAATGCCGATCGATGTCGGGTCTGCTGATGTCCCTGTCGCTGACAAATATCCAGCGTTCGTTCGGGACGCGATATTCCCGCCCGAAGGAGATTTCAATGCTTATGCCCGGTCCCATCGGAGCCCATCCAAAATATCCTTCCGATCTCCTCCATGTCACCCATGCCGGCCCCCATTCGTTGTGAGGGACCCAGAGCCAGCCGTAGGAATCATCATACGCCCAGCGGCCGTAATGAAACGGCGCCCATCCCCAGGAATAGTCGGAAACCCATGTCCATCCGTCGTCCGTGAAGATCCAGTGACCGCCGGTGCCGTAGGGGCTGAAATCCCGATCGACATCGGGTATCCAAACATATCCGTAATTTTGATAATCGACCCAGGTGCCGTAGGGACTCAATTGGTCGTAGAAAAGCTGGAAGCTGACGGAACCCTCCTGGGCAGAAAGCTTCGCCGGTGAGAACCACGCGCTTGCAGTCAGAACTGCGACGAACGCGAGTATCTTGATGAATATTTTCATGAAATTCTCCATTCAGGACATTAATGCAGCGGTGAACCAACTATTCCATATCCTTCTGCGTTCGCGAATCCGTTTGTGACATTTTTTCGATTCAAGCGGCCTTCGCACTTCGCGCGATCCCGGCCATCCCGGCAACGGCGGCGATGACACCGCCGACAAGCAGCCAAATGGACTTGTCGGTGGCTGAGCCGTCAAAAAACCGGGAAATGTTCGAGCTGGTTGAGTCGTACTCGATAAAACCGAAGATGAGTAACAAAATACCTCCGGCAAGAAGACCGAGTGAAAGAGCTTTGCTCATACGTAATTCCTCCGTTCGATTAATGCATCATTAGAAAGGGGCTAGAGGGGGCCACCTCTACCTATAGGAATAAGCGCTATCTTGAACGCCCGATCAATCGGGCAAAGGGATGAAAGATGGGCTACTACCCCGCCGCCTTCACGAAATTGAGTATCCATGGCAAGGGCACCGACCGACCCTTTGAGAGTCCGAGCATGACTCTGACCCGATGCGTGAGACCATCATCTTCCAGCCCCATTCGTACAGGACTGCCCGCGGGGGGCGCTTTCTGCGTCACCCCGTCGAGCACCCACCCGGCAACTCCCCGGGTGACTCCCTCCGGATTCTCGACCACAATTTCGTAGCGGGCGGAGTGATAACGGTATTCGAGTTCGAACCGCGGCCAGGTCCCGGGGATGCATGGATCGAGGAGAAGCGTTGGACCTTGCACCCGGAACCCAAGAATCCACTCGAGGCCGGCACGGAACATCCACCCGGCGGATCCCGTATACCAGGTCCATCCTCCGCGACCGACATGCTGGGGATGGGAGTAAACGTCGGCGCAGACGACATACGGCTCGACTTTATACCGGTCCAACCCGGCAGGCGTAGCTGACCGATTGATTGGATTCAACATGGAGAAAAGCTCCGAAGCCTTGTCACCGTCTCCGAGCATTGCATAGGCGATCGCCGACCAGACGGCGGCGTGCGTATATTGGCCCCCATTCTCCCGGAGGCCGGGCGGATATCCCTTGATATAGCCGGGCTCGCGCGGGGTACGATCGAATGGCGGGGCAAGCAATAACACAAGACTCTCTCCACGCCGAACGAGATGTTCATTGAGCGCTCCCATCGCCTGTTCGGCGCGCGCAGGATCGGCCCCTCCCGAAATTACGCCCCAGGACTGTGAGATCGAATCAATCCTGCATTCCTCGCTCGACTCCGATCCGAGCGCCGCGCCGTCATCATAGTATCCTCTGAGATACCATCCGCCGTCCCACCCGTTTCGCTCAAGGGAGGTTCGAAGGGCGGCGGCATGCTGCAACCAGGCCGTGGCTCGCACATGTTCCCCCCGGGCAATTGCGAGCGGAGCGAAACCTGAGAGCGCTGCATAGGAGAACCAGCCGAGCCAAACGCTTTCTCCCGCCCCTCCCTCGCCAACCTTATTCATGCCGTCATTCCAGTCGCCCGTCCCCATCAGCGGCAATCCGTGGAGACCGGTCAACAGGCTCCGGTCGAGCGCCCGGGCGCAATGCTCGAATAACGTCGCCTCATCACCGGAAATCATGGGCTGAAAGAACGAATCAAGTTCGCCCGGGCGGAGGGTGGGCCCCTCGAGATACGGTATTGTCTCATCGAGAACCCCGTGGTCGCCTGTCACGCCGATGTAGTGTGCCGCGCAATAGGGCAACCAGACCGGATCATCAGAGATTCGGGTGCGAACCCCCCGGCCCGACGACGGGAGCCACCAGTGCTGAAAGTCTCCTTCCACAAACTGCCGTCCTCCGGCACGGAGGAGATGTTCCCTGGTCAGTTCCGGCTTCGCCACCGCGAGAGCCATCCCATCCTGAAGTTGATCCCGGAAGCCATAGGCGCCCCCCGCCTGGTAAAACGCCGAGCGCGCCCATACCCGGCAAGCCAAAGTCTGATAGAGAAGCCATCCATTGAGGAGAAGGTCCATCGACCGGTCGGGAGTCCTCACCTGCACCGTGCCGAGGGCGTCGCGCCAGAATGCCTTCACGGCACCCAAAACCGCATCGAGGTCGGTGCTCCGGAAGCTCGTGAGGACCGATCGCGCCTCCTCTTTCGTCGCGGCCTCGCCCAGGAAGAAAATGACCTCCGTTTGCTCGTCCGGTCTGAGCTCGATACGAGTTTGGAGAGCGCAGCAAGGATCTAATCCGGCTCCGACACGGTTGGAGAGAGGAGCCCCGCCCGCGAGAGCGGCCGGATGGTCGAGTGTTCCATTGCGACCCAGGAATTCCTTCCGGTCGCCGGTCCAGCTCGATTGGCGTCCGGCAAGGTCTGCGAACGCGACACGATCGCGGAATTCCGTCCGCCAGGGATTGCGGGCGAACATCGCCCCCGTCAGCGCGTCGATGTCGGTCGAGATGTGGGGCGCGGACGCGTCTCGCGATGCGGCAAGCACCCATTCCAGGTAGGCGGTGATCGAGAGGCGCCGGATCCGGCGCGAGGTGTTCCTGATCTTCAGCCGCGTGATCTTTATGGAATGGCCGGTCGGCACATATTCCAGGAGTTCGAGGGAAATTCCGTGCGAGGCGTGTTCGAATCTGCTGTAGCCCTGCCCGTGCCGTGCGACATATCGGCCCCCTTTTTCCCTGATCGGAAGGGCGGTCGGCGACCAAATTGCTCCGTTCTGTTCGTCCCGGACGTAGAGCACCTCGCCCGGCCTGTCCCCCACGGGGTCGTTCGACCTCGGCGTGAGCTGGTTCTCCTGACTGTTCATGGACCACGTATATCCCCCGCCCTCGGCCGACACCTGGAAACCGAACGAAGGGTTTGCGATGACGTTGATCCACGGCGCCGGTGTGCATAGTTCATGGCTCAGGATGGTGACGTATTCGGTTCCGTTCTCGCTGAATCCGCCGAGCCCGTTCGGGAACTCCATCGCCTCCGGCGGGGTGTCGGCCTCCTTCGGCGGGTCCTCCGTGAGGACGGTCGCAAGCTTATCTTTCATCCATTCCCTGGCGTTGAGCGGAAAAGAGCCGTGCCGCTGCGGCGCACCGTGCTCGGGTTCCTCCACGGAATTGAGTTGCTCGGAAAGAGTGCCTCGGCGGCTGAGGAGGACCGCCCTCGCCGCGCTTTGGAGCAGCATGCGAACCTCAAGCGAAACCAGGTCGGCGCGCAGGAGGAAGATATTTCCGCTCGCGCTCCTCCCATCGAGCTGCGGCCCCAGCTGCGATTCGTTTGTCCGAAGGAGAGTTTCAAGCTCACTCTGAACATCCAGGGTGTAGGATTGCGCCTGCTCGTTGAGAATCACGAGATCGACTGCAAGCAACTTCATCCGCCAGTATTCGTGGGCCCGCACGAGCTGCCTGACGATTTCCAGCCCTTCCTGCGCGTCGATCCGGACAAGCACGATCGGCAAATCGCCGGAAATGCGATGGGCCCAGAGCGCCGACTGCCCGCTTTCATTTCTCTTGAGGAGCTCGGACCGGGGCCTGAGCGCCGGATTTGAATAGAGAACATGGCCCGCGAGATGCTGGAAGAGGTGGGCTTCTTCAGCTCCGACGCCGAGGTGGTGAAGCTGCACCTGCGCCTGCGTCCACGCAAGAGTGACTGTGCGCTCAAATGCCGTCGGGTCGTGGCGCTTATCCGCGAGGTCCAGCACCTCCGTGCGCGACGGGGCGACCATGGTCCAGAATGCGATTCGCGCGGTGGCCCCGGGTAGAATGCGCACCCGGCATCGAAGGCTGAAGACCGGATCGAGCACGGTCCCGACCGTGTTGGAGAGAGGCCTGCCGTCCATCACGGAAACCGGCGAGCGGACTTGCCCTCCGCGTCCGAGAAAACGGGCCCGGTCGGTTTCACACTGCAGCTCGCCGACGCTCTCGCCCTCTATCACCGCAAGGTGGGCCGCCCACGTTTCGGGATCACTGGGGGAACGGCGACGGCGCGTTGCAAGAAGCGTACCGACCTCCGCCACGAATTCTGTCTGCACGAAGAGTTTGGAAAATGAAGGGTGCGACATGTCGGAAGCGGGTTGCGCCAGGACCACCTCCGCGTAGGAAGTGACCTCGAGTTCGCGGACACGGTTGCCAAGATTGGAAACCGAGACCCGCCGCACCTCGGCGTCACTCTCGGGAGAGACGACCACTTCGAGCATTGTCGTTATGGTCCCGTCGCGCCGGGAGATTTCAACGCGATCCTCGGAGAACTCAACCTCGTACCTGTCGGGTTCGACGCCGGTCGGCTGGTACCCGGCCGACCACACGTCGCCGCCGAGGGCGTCGCGCAAAAAGATGTATGAACCCCACGAATCGCATGTCACATCCTCGCGCCAGCGCGTGACGGCCAGGTCCCTCCACCTGCTGTATCCCGACCCCGCCGCGTTGATCATGACGGCGTAATTGCCGTTTGAAAGGAGATGCGCATGTGGAGAGGGATCGTGCGGCGAGTCAAACCTCCGGTTCACCGGTGGTACAAGATCGCGAATATTGGCAGTCCCCTTCACTTCCTCGGCGCGGGGACGGGCGACGGCGACACCGCGGGGCGTACGTTCCTGCAGCAACAGTTCGGTTGCCTGGATCATGGGCTCCGCGTGAAAACGGGTTCGCATGAGGCCGTCGTGGATTGTATTGTCGATCGCGACCAGCGTCATCCCCTGATGGTGCGCCATGTATGCGCGGACGATGGCGACCGGCTCGCCCTCGGGAAGGCGAGACGGGGTGTAGTCGAGCGCCTCGTAAAATCCAAACTTGCCGCAGCCACCGGCTTCCGCCAGTCGCGCATAATTCTTCGCGGCCGCCTTCGGATCCACCATGGATGCGAGGGCGGTCGCATAGGGCGCGATGACGGCATCCTTGCTGAGGCCGCGTTTAAGGCCCAGTCCGGGGACTCCGAAGTTCGAGTATTGATAGGTGAATTCAAGATCGCGAACATTGTATGCAGATTCTGATACCCCCCATGGCACGCCCAACTCTCCCCCATATTCCCGCTGCCGGCTCACGACCAGACGGTCGGTCTGGCCGAGCAGGCTCTCGGCGGGCACGCGCATCACCAGCGACGGCATCAGGTATTCAAACATCGATCCGGACCATGAAACCAACGCCGAATCCCGGTCGACCGGAGTCAGCGCGCGACCGAGCTGGAACCAATTTCGGACCGGCACATCTCCCTTTGCGATTGCGACAAAGCTCGCGAGCCGCGCCTCGGAGGCCAGCAGGTCGTAGCAATCGGGATCAAGCTTTCCGTCGGCAACCCGGTAACCGATCGAGAGAAGGCGCCGCGTCGCGTCGAAGAGAAAACTGAAATCAGTCGCGGCGAACATCGCAGCGGACGCCCTTTTGAGCGATGAGAGACGCCGCTCCAGCGTTCGGGCCTCATGGGCAGAACGTTCAAACGATCGTATCAAGGCCTTTCCCCCGTCCGGGGAACCGCCCCGGCTGTCGCCCGCCGCGTGATGGTCCGTCCCCCCGAATGCCAGGATGGAGAGCGCCTCTTCACACCGGTCCGGAACGCCGCCGGGTGACGGAACCGAATTCACCAGGAAGCCGGGGGCATCCCGCGAGAAAAGGTCCGGATGAGAAGCCACCGCGGCGGCAAGAGAGGCCCAGGGCCTCAACAATTCGATATCGCGCCCGTGACTTTTGATCGATGCCCTCGCCGCGCCGGTCCAGAAGAGCAGCTCCGCGGCCGGTTCAATAAAATCATCTCCCGCCTCAGCGATCAGCGCGCGCGCAAAGCCGTCGACGGCATCGGCATGCCGCACGAGCTCTTCCAGTTTGGCAACCACGGCGGCGGGCGTCCCCGGAACCTCGCGCAGCGAGGAGAAGAGCGTATCGAGCGCGGCATCCAGCCGTTTTTCATCCTGGGCCGGCCGATTCTTCGTAAGCGAGCGCAGAGACTCGCGCGCGAGCATCAGAGCGTCCGCGATTCCCTCGGTCCATGTCGAATCCACGAGAGGACGTTTGACCATCCCGCCGCAGGCATTTCCGATAGCGATCAGGTGCCCGGCGAGATTCCCGCTGTCGACGGAGGAGATGTACTTCGGGTCCAGGGGGCGAAGATCATGAGTATCATACCAGTTATAAAAGTGGCCGCGATAGCGCTCGAGTCCGTTCATCGCGGTGAGAGTCGCCTCCAGCCGTTCTGCGGTTTCAATCATGCCGATCCAGCCGAAATCGTTCGCGGCGACTGTGGACAAGAGGTACAATCCGAGGTTCGTGGGAGAAGTTCTGTGAGCGATCGCCGGCTTCGGCTCCTCCTGAAAGTTGTCCGGCGGCAGCATGTGTTCTTCCGAAGTCACAAACGTTTCGAAGTAGCGCCATGTCCGGCGAGCCACCAGACGCAGCTCGCCCGCGTCAACCGTGGAGACCGGTTTGGGGGCGGAATACGCTTTGGGACGGCTCGTCCACTGCGCGACGAATGGCGATAAGACCCATAGGATTAAGAACGGGGCAGCAGTAAGCCAGGAATCATGAGGCGCATAGGCGATGACAATACCCGCCACAAATGAAAGCGCGACGCCGCCCGCCATCCGCCGGTAGAAACCGGGGACGGTGAGCGGGAGGCCGAATTGCGCCTGCGCGGCGGTGATCCACTCCAGCCTGTGCCGGTGACTTACGAAGAGCCGGAAGAGCGTTCGCACGATGGCATCGGCCATTAACCAGGCCTGATGAGCGAGGAGCGAGACGTGAAAGCCGATCTGCGAGAGAGCCAGGGACAGGTCCCGTCCCGCCGCGCGCAGGTGGCTTCGTTTCGAGATTTGCCTTCGGCGCGGAAGAATACCCTCAAAGAATGGGAGGAGCGGAGGCAGAGCTATCGTCGCGAGCACGAACCCGCTCCAGACCGCTGCGGAAGCAAACGGCAGGGTCCAACCTCCCAGCAACGCAAGGAGCGCCGCGGGGGCCGACATCGACCGGCGAAGATTGTCCATCATCTTCCACCGTCCGGTCAAGGGAATCTTCCGCCTGCCCGCCTGGCCGCTTGAGTCATGCCCGCGCCCGAAAATCCAGGGAAGCAACTGCCAGTCGCCGCGCGCCCATCGATGCTGCCTGGCGGCGGCGACATCGTACCGGGCGGGAAATTCCTCCACAACCTCGATATCGGAGGCCAATCCGGATCCTGCAAAAATTCCCTCCAGGAGGTCGTGGCTGAGGACCCTGTTTTCGGGAACACGGCCATGGAGGGCGGTTTCGAAAACGTCGACGTCGTAAATTCCTTTGCCGCTGTAGGAGCCCTCCCCGAAGAGATCCTGATAAACGTCCGAAACGACGAAGGCGTACGGATCCATTCCACCCGGTCCGGAGAAGATCCGCTGGAAAAAGGAACCCGCACGGCCGGTCGGCAAGGAGGGAGTTACCCGGGGCTGTAGCACGGCATACCCTTCGACCACACGGCCGGTTTGTGCGTCGAGTTTCGGCCGGTTGAGCGGATGGGCCATCTTTCCCACAAGCCGGCGCGCAGCCCTGCGCGGAAGCCGTGTATCGGCATCGAGCGTAATCACATACCGGACGCCCGAAGGGACATGGGAGGACGCAACAGAAGGACCGGCACCGGAGTTCAGAAAGCTCGTGTCGGTCGCCCCGCGCAACAGCCGGTTCAGCTCGTGGAGTTTGCCCCGCTTTCGTTCCCATCCCATCCAGACACCCTCCCCCTCGCACCACAACCGCCGCCGATGGAGAAGCAGGAACCGGTCTCCCGCCTCCGCGGGTTCATGCCGTTCGTTCAGGCGCGCAATTCCCTCGAGGGCGACGGCCAGAAGTCCGTCGTCTCCCTCCGCTCTCTCCGTTGAGGAATCCTTCCAATCCGAGAGAAGGGCGAAGCGGATATCGCCATCCTGATTCGCCAGGTAGTGAACTTCGAGCCGCTCGATCTGCTCTTCGATCTCTTCACGCGCCGTCAGGAGTGTGGGCATGACGACCATCGTTCGCAGGCCGGCCGGCACACCATCACGAAGCTCCAGGCCCGGGAGGGCCTTGGGGCCGAACCTCTTCATGATCCAGAGGTTCACAAGCGCCACGGCCAGATCCGATAACGGGATGACGGCGAGCAGGGCGAGAAGGGAGAGATCATACCAGGTCACTCCGGCTTTCGGAACGCCGAGCAACGGCAATGCAAGTATGAGCCCGCTGACAGAGGTGATCGTCACGAGGTACCCCTGCATGCCCGTGTTCGCTATGGCACGATCGAGCCAGGATCGCAGGGAAATGTGAAATGCGAGATCCTTCTCAAAGGACACTCGCCCCCGCGAGAGAAGGTAAAAACCGGGATCCCGTTCGGGCGCATTCTGTTCGATTCCCCCGGAATCTCCCGCTTTGCGGACCGCCCGGCGGGCGACTTCGATTTCCGTGTGCGCCGAGCCTCTCGAAAGATCTTCAATCGCGTGCCGGTAACTGTCCCGTGTCGGGAAATCCATCGCGGCAAAGTTGCTGCTTGCGCGCAACTCCGCATCGACAAGGCTCACGCTCTCGAAAAACTTTGTCCAATCGACGGAGGACATGAGACGCATGCTTGTGATAACGTTCCGGACGGTGACGCTCATCGCACCCTGGAACTGATGTTCTTCGCTGACGATCTGTTCGGAGGTGGTCCCCTGCTCCGTCAGGCGTTCATCCAGCCACCGGAGGGCGGGCGTCACAGCAGGATCCTGGTCCCGGAGGCGCTGGACCAGTTGCACGGCGAACGCAGTCGGCAGGCGCATTCCGGAGTACCCGTGGAGGGCGCCGTCGGGCGGTTCAGGCGCCTCGACGCCCACTCCCAACAAGCGGTCGGCGACCCCATCGGCTTTCTCGCGCTCTTCGCGGCTCGTCACGATCCGTTGGGCGGAGCGGCGCAAATTCTCGACGAGGACGATGCGAAGGGTGATCGCCACCGCCCAGAGTTCTCCGATCGTGAGGGGCTGGACTCGCTGGTAAGCGGTTACAAACCTGCTTAATGTCTCGGAATCGAAACGGCTGTCGGTATGCGCGACAAATGCCCATGCGATCCCGAATACGCGCGGATATCCTTCGAGTGGTCCTTCGGCGAGCTTGGGGAGTTGGCGATAATAGCCGCGGGGGAAGTCGTCGTGGATTTCTCTGATCTGTTCGTCCACAACGTGAAAATTATCGACCAGCCACTCTGCGGCAGGCGTGATCACCTGGTCGTTGCTCATGGCCTCGCCTATTGCGCGATAGGCCCGGAGGAGCGCCCGGCCGTTGTCTCCGAGCCGGGCCGCCAACGCACGGCCGGCCGCGGGTTTGGCCGTGACGCGCTGCGCGGTTGCGAGGCTCCCCGCGTGCTGCTCCAGCCGTTCGATGCTGAAGAGCTCGCTCCGGATCGGCTCCTCAGTATCCCCCGGAGAAACTCCCGGCGGCCCCCTGAAGGTGCGAAGGATGAAACGAGTCAAAAGTAATACCGCGCTCCGAGGCCAGCGTCGATCGCGAAGTTTGAAGACGATGTAAACTGGAGGGAGGGAACCAGTTCAAGGAAGACGTCTACCGGCGCGTTATGGGGCATCCATGCGATGCCAAACACGCCCCGGACTGCGAAGGAGGCATCGTAGCCGGCGCCGGAGTTGACGCGACCCCCGATGCCATAGTATAGGGGGAATCGTTCAGTCGACTGGATGGCGTCAAATGAATGCCAGAGGTAGTCCATGTGGAAGTGGACACGGCTTCCACTGTAATAAATGTTATTCCTCCCGATCCGGTCCCCGCCGATGGACCACCCGAGGCCAAAATCGAACGCGGTCGTGGATGATGTCCACAGTTTCGCACTCAGGCCCGTCGGCTCACCGACGATGACTCCAAGTCCGAATTGATGCTCCTGCGCGTTTGAAACCTGAACGACGAGGAACAGACAGAGTGCGATGAGTACGAGATATAAAGGTTTCATTCGACAGCCCCTTCCATGAGGTTATTGATTCTCCGCGGCATGCCCGAGCGATCGAGCAGCCCGGTAAATGATTGTCAAAGTCAAGAGTCCGGAATCCCCGGTGGTGTCTCAATTTGGCCGAACGTCTCTCCACCTCGTCATGCTGACATGCTCCTGGTCAGCATCTTTCAACTCTTTTATAAAGATCCTTACCTGAAACATGTCGGGATGACGAGAGAAGGTGAAACTGCGGCACTATCGAATCCCCCGGTCCGATGGGACCGGTTTCACCTCATCAGAACTAATTTCCTGACCGACACGAGCGATCCGGTTTCCAGGCGGTAAAAATAGACACCGCTTGCGAGACCGATTGTCCCCTTGTTGGTGTTGAACTGGACGGCATACTTGCCGGCCTCCTGCTCGCCATTCACCAGGGTCGCAACCTCGCTACCAAGAACATTGTAGAGCCGTAACGAAACCATCCCTGCCTTCTGAATGCTGTATTCGATCTTTGTTGAAGGATTGAACGGGTTCGGATAATTCTGCGAGAGTGTAAACGTTTCAGCCGTCGATCCGCCTTTGACGCCGGTGATCCCCGACGGCATGGTGACGGTGTTGCCGTCAAACGTAACCCCGCCTGTCTGAGCCAGCGCTCTTCCGTCAAGCGTCGCGCCGGTCATAAAGGAAATGGAGGCCAGGGCCAGGATGTTTCCCTTGAAGACCGAAGTGGTTCCAAGAGTCGCCGAACTCCCTACCTGCCAGAAGATGTTGGCCGCCTGAGCGCCATTGGTCAGGATCACCTGGCGGGCGGAGGTCGTGACGAGCGTGGACCCCATTTGAAAGATGAACACCGCGTTCGCATCGCCCTGTCCGTCGAGCGTGAGATCCCCCGAGGAGATCTCCAGCGAGGTGCCGGACTTATAGAGACCCGGTGTGAGGGTCTGCCCGCCAAGATTTCCGGCCACAGTGACCGCCGCGAGGGTCCGGCCGGCTGCGTCGTTATACGCAGTCGTCAGGTCGAGTTGCGCCTGGGCTGCAACACTATCCGCAAGATGTGTCGCCCCATTCACCGTCGGAGCTCCTGTCAGCCCGGTACCCGGGCTTACGCCAAGATCCCCATTGATGATTGTCGCCCCGGTGCTGGTCACACCGGAGCCTGAAAGCTCCGCAAATGTGGAAGCCGATCCAAGGGCGACAGTCGCCGGGGATTGGCATACAGCGATGGAAGCCGCCAAAAAGACAACCGTCAGCATCGCTCCGAAGCACCGCATCCGTCGGTCAAGAATAGCTGTTCTGTAAATAAACGTCTTCATAACCCCTCCGTCTGGTTCTGGTAATTTCGCCTCAAGGCAGTCGTTGGTGTCGCGCCGGGAAGGCGCACACAGTGCATTGAAACACCTGCTACTTCGTGAAGATCAATTCTCCGAACGTCCGGCTTCTCTTCCCGGGCTCAGGCCCCTTTGCCGATCGGATTGCGGCCTTGAATAACTCTGATCAAGACAACCGCAATCGCGATGACCAGGAGTATGTGGACGAGCCCGCCCACGGTGTATGAGGTGACGAGTCCGAGCAGCCACAGTGCGATCAGAACAATAGCGATGGTGTATAACATACCGGTACCCCTTCTTTTTTTTGTGCGTCGCTCAGTTCACTTGATTTGCAGTTCGTCAGCAACCGGAATCATCCGCCCCTCTTCGACTCGGGGGAAGCTGCGGCACCCGGGGAATACGCAAATGGAGACGCCGCAACGTATTTTCAGAAACCGTGGAACCGGTCAAGAGATGATTTGGCGCGGTGATGTTGTAGAGCGCCAGGGGCGATCCCAATTGCGTAACTTGCCAGCCGATGAACACCGCATCCGATGTTCTCGCCGATCGAACCGTTTGCCTGGGCATGTTGATCTCCTTCAGATGATCGAGTGTCTGAAAACCAGATGCCCGGCTTCCCTACAGCCGGGCACCTGCTAATCCACCACATCAGGAAGATACAACTAAGTAGAGAGGGGAATCAATCCCCCGAAAGGACGAAAAACGGGTTACTCCGCTGGAGGGTGTTTAGTCTTGGAGGAGGGACACGGAATCCGCTATCTCTTTGACGGTTTCGGTGGTGTGCGCGTACCGGGCGATCTGGACGCGTGTATGCAGTGCCAACTTCTCGAGTATGTTGTGAACGTGGCTCTTTACCGTATAGGGTGAAAGATGAAGCTTTTGCGCTATTTCCTTGTTGGTCAGGCCGTCGGAAATCAGCTCGATCACCTGCCGCTCGCGCCTCGTCATGCGCACCGATTCCATCAATTTCGATGAGGCCCCCCTCGAGCCGTTCACGGCGTGTTCAACGATCTGAGAAAACAGCGACCCGGTCATGAGCGAGGGCAACACTTTTGCGCCTTGAGCGACCGACCGGATCGTCTTCAGAAAATCATCAATTGTCGCATCCTTCAGTATAAACCCGGATACCCCCGCCCGCACAAACTCCAGGACATCCTCCTGGGTAGGGATGAGAGACATCACGATAACCCTGGTCGCCGGTGATATTGCTTTCGAATTAGCGACAATTTGGAGGCTGTTCTGATTTCGGAGGCCGAGATCGAGAAGCAACACGTTGGGTTTGGTGGTTTTGACCTTTTCCAGGATGTCATCATTCGGCCCGAGTGCCGCGACCACGCGGATATCTTCATGTTCTTTGATCAACGAGATGATACCTTCGCGAAGAAGACGATTGTCTTCAACGAGCAGCAGCCGGATTTTCTTCATCAATTAAGTTTGTGGTTTCAAAAGCGACGGCCCCTCCACCCCCGCGACACGATTCCGGACGCATCTCACTCATTTGTGCGAGGACGGATGGTCCACCGGATACTAAATTTACAACGAAAGCGAATGAGAGTAAATCGGGTTGACACCTGATATGGAGGGGGGTCGAAACCTGATGCGGGGGGAGGCTGCTGGCCGCACCCTGACGGGAGGATCCTTCGTCCCAGGCCTAACCGGCCTCTATGATCCGTTTTGCGATCGCGTAGCGCGTGAGCCCCGCGACGTCGTGGATGTGCAGAAGGTTCATGATTTTCAGGCGATGCGTTTCGACAGTCTTGACGCTGATAAAGAGCCGTTCTGCTATCTCTTTGTTCGAATTTCCCTCGGCAATGAGCTGGAGAACCTGGGTTTCGCGGTTGGTGAGTCCGGCTTGTTTGCCCCCGGACTTGCGCCCCGCGACAATCTCCCGATAGTCGGAGACCATCGTGGTAGCGATCGCCGGCGAAAGGTAGGCGTTCCCCCGGTTCACTTCCTTAATGGCTTTGATCAGATCCGTACCGGTCGTTTGCTTGAGAATATATCCCGATGCGCCCGCCTGGAAGACCTCGCGCACGTATTCTTCGTCCCTATGCATCGAGAGAATGAGAACTCTGATTTTCGGGTTGAATTTATGAATTTGGACAGTGGCCTGCACCCCGTTAAGAACCGGCATGGAGATATCGAGGACAACGACGTCCGGAAGCTTTTTCTTCACAACCAGAACGGCGTCCTGCCCGTTTTCCGCCTCGCCGACCACGTCGATGGAAGCGTCTTCGTGGAGAAGCGATCGAAACCCCTCGCGGACAAGCGAATGGTCGTCAGCCAGGACTACTCTGATCTTTCCCATTGCCTGGCCCTTCTAATTTTTCGTCCCCCCCCCCCCC
>DATDFQ010000017.1 GCA_036522515.1 Bacteroidota bacterium | reverse complement strand
AATCCTCTATCTCTCGAGCGTCCCCTTCGAGAAGCTCGGATTCAAGACCCAGCTCGAAGGGACCGCGCTCCCGATGCTCACCTGGAACGCCCTCTCGAAGGTCCCCTCCGTTGTGACCGTCGGCGGAGTGTTCCTCTATGGGATCTGGTGGATCACGAACCGGAGGAAGGAAGTGCAAAAACTGGAGCGCGGGCTTCGCGACCTGGAGAACCGGCACAATGGGGAGGGCAACTGACATGCACACGAACCTTGCGACCGTCGCCATGAGAACCCCGGAGGGAACCGGAATGAAACGGTTCGGCAAATCGTTGAGCTTTTGGAAAATCGTCGCCGGAATCATTCTGAGCGCGGGCGCCTACGTCACCTACATCCGCGTCACGCAGGGACTCGGAGCCACCACCCATTTGAGCGACCAGTTTCCGTGGGGGCTCTGGATCGGCTTCGACATCCTGTGCGGAGTCGGGCTCGCCGCGGGAGGATTTACGCTGGCGGCCATCGTGCATATTTTCAACATCAAGAGGTTCGAACCGATCCTGCGCCCTTCGATCCTGACGGCCTTCCTCGGCTATGTCCTGGTGATCGTCGGACTCCTCTACGATCTGGGGAGGCCGTTCCAGATCTGGCATGCGCTGATCATGTGGAATCCGCATTCTGTCATGTTCGAGGTGGCCTGGTGCGTGATGCTCTATACGACGGTGCTCAGCCTGGAGTTTTCCCCTGTCGTCCTGGAGAAGTTCAAGCTCACGAAGACGCTCCGGGTCGTGAAGCGGGTGATGCCGCCGCTCATCATCGTGGGTGTGCTCCTTTCGACGCTGCACCAGTCGTCTCTCGGGTCGCTCTACCTGATCGTTCCGGAAAAACTCTACGCCCTCTGGTATACGCCCTATCTTCCGGTCTTCTTCTACTTCTCGGCGATCGCCGCCGGTTGCGCGATGGTCATCTTCGAATCGATCCTGAGCGGGCGGCGCTTCAAGAAGGGGCTCGAACTGCCGCTCCTTGCTGAAATATCGCGAATCGCGGTCCTGATGCTTGCGGTGTATCTCACGATGAAAGCGGTGGACCTCGTCAACCGGGGTGCCGTACCGCTCCTCTTCGTGCCGAGGATGGAAACGTACCTCTACTGGCTCGAGATCGCAGTGGGTGTCGCAGCGCCGCTCGCCGTCTTCGGCATCCCCCGCCTCCGGCAAAGCCGGAACGGGCTCTTCCTCGGTTCCGTTCTGATCATACTCGGGTTCATCCTCAACAGGATGAACATCAGCATCACCGGGATGGAAGCGTGGGCGGGGGTTTCCTACTTCCCGTCGTGGATGGAGATCACCGTCACAATGGCCATCGTCACGGCGGGGTTCATCATTTTCACAATGGCGGCGCGATACCTGCCGTTGTTCAAGCACGAACATGAGGCGGAAGCTCCCAAGGCCGTCCTCGACATGAGCGAGGATTTGCGCCTGGTTTCAGCGCCGAATTCAGCGGAGAACTCCGATGCGATTTACTCCATCGAATAGAGGCTCCTACCCCGTGGTTCCGAAGGAGCAGCGGTGCGTCTGGATGGCCGCGGGGATTCTCTCGTACCAGCTGTGCGAACGCGAGTTCGATTGCGATCAATGTCCCCTGGACAAGGCGATGCGGATGCACATTTCCCACGGGACCGGCCGCGCGCGTGTCCGCAAACAGGCCTCGCCTGCCGGGAAGACCGAACACGATCTCTAAAGCCACGACCTCAGATGGGGCCGAAGCGCGCCGCCGAGCCGGTGAAAGAGGCGCTCGTTTCATGCCGGTGAGCGCTTCTCACTCTTAAGAACTTCCTTCACTCCCAGTTGCACCCCTGAGAAAGCATCCAGGAGATTTCTGTCCGGTTCAACGGGCGCACCATCCCGGAGTGGCACGCAAGTTGCCCTATTTCAGCCGGATGGGTATCCCCTTTCTCCATAGGCTCAGCGTCCGGGTTCTTGCGGGAGCGATCCTCCTTCTCCTCGTGCTGTTCGGACTCTATTCCTATTTCGCCGTCGGATTCTACAAAACGCAGATGATGAACCAGATCGTCCTGAGCGCCGACAGGATGAGCGACGTCATCAAGCAGTCGACCCGGTACAGCATGCTGCTCAACCGGAGGGACGACGTCTATCAGATCATCTCCACGATCGGAAAGGAACCGGGGGTCGAGGGGATCCGCATCTACAACAAGCGGGGGGAGATCATGTTCTCCATCGATAAGTCCGAAGAGAACACGACCGTCGACATGCACACGGAGGCGTGCTACGCCTGCCATAGCCAGGAAAAGCCGCTGGAGTCGCTCCCCACGAAGACCCGCACCCGGATCTATGAGGCTTCGAGCGGGCACCGGGTCCTCGGGGTGATCAACCCGATCCGCAACGAGCCATCTTGTTCAAACTCGGACTGTCACGCTCATCCGGGCGACCGCACGGTGCTCGGCGTCCTCGACGTCAGGATGTCGCTCAAAGGCCTCGACGACACCATCGCCGGGACGCAATATACGATGCTCACCTACGCCGGAGGGGTTATCCTCGTCATCGCGGCGATCGTGGCCCTCTTCCTCTCAGTGACCGTGTTGAAACCGGTGCGCGGCCTGATGAAAGGGGCGCAGGAGATCACCTCCGGCAACCTCGACTACCGGATCGCAATCCGTACGAGGGACGAACTTGGGACGCTGGCCCGGGCGTTCAACACGATGACCCTCTCGGTGAAAAACGAGAAGGCGGAAAACCTCCGCTGGGCCCGGACGCTCGAGCAGCGGGTCCGGGAAAAAACGGACGAACTGAATGCGATTCACAGGCAGATCGTTCACATTGAGAAGATGGTGTCGCTCGGGAAGCTCGCGGCGACGGTCGCGCACGAGCTCAACAATCCCCTGGAGGGGATCCTGACCTATGCGAAACTGATCGGCCGCCGGATCAAGAAGGACGAGGCGCTCCTTCAGGCAAACCGCCAGACCGTCGAGGATATCGGGCTGATCGCGCAGGAGGCGGACAGGTGCGGCACGATCGTGAAGAACCTCCTCCTCTTCTCGAGGAAACAGGCGGGAGACTTCGCCCTCGTCCCGGTCCGCCGGATCGTCGAGCAAGCGGCCCAGCTCGTTCGCCACCACTGCGACATCTCCAACGTGAAGCTCGAGACGCGCTCTCCCGAGCCGGAACTTGCGCTCCTGTGCGATGAAAACCAGATCAAACAGGCGCTGATCGCGCTCTTCGTGAACGCCGTGGAAGCCATGCCGGGAGGCGGAAGGATCACCGTCGAGACCGGGCGTCCAGATCAAGCCGACGGTGTCCTTATCTCCGTCGCCGACAACGGCGCCGGGATTGCCGAGAGCGACCTTCCCTTTATTTTCGAGCCGTTCTTTACGACCAAGAAGGAGGTCCACGGAGTGGGGCTCGGCCTCTCCGTCGCCTATGGCATCGTCGAGCGGCACGGCGGAACGATCGCCGTCGTCTCATCCGTCGGGAAGGGCACGACCTTCACGCTGACCTTCCCGCCCGTTTCAACATCTCAAACCACCGGGGAACAAACGAAAAAGCAAGAGGCAGTATGACTACCACTCCAAGAATCCTCATCATCGACGACGAAATGGTCGTACGCGATTCCCTTTCGAAATGGTTCCGCGAAGACGGATATGAAATCGGAACCGCCGAGAACGCCGCCGCGGCGCTGAATCAATTCCAACGGGGCCGCTGGGACGTTATTCTTCTCGATATCAAGATGCCGGGGATGGACGGCATGGAGCTCCAGCAGCGTATCATGGAGGCCGATCCGGCGGCGACGATCATATTTATCACGGCGCACGCCTCGGTCGATACCGCGGTCCAGGCCCTCAAGCAGGGCGCCTTCGATTACGTCACGAAGCCGGTCGATCCGGACCACCTCTCCCATCTCGTGCAGAACGCCTTGAAGCAACGGGCGTTGAGCGGCGAAAACGTGCAGCTTAAGGAACGCATGTCGGAGTTCTTCAAGGTCGAGGAGATGATCGGCGAGTCGCCGCAGATGAAGAAGGTGTATGAGCTCATCGAGACGGTGGCTCCCACCGACGCCACAGTGATGATCCGGGGCGAGAGCGGAACCGGCAAGGAGCTCATCGCCCGGGCGATCCACAGCAACAGCCAGCGGCGCTACTTCCCGATCGTCACCGTCAACTGCGGAGCGCTCCCCGAAGGGATTCTCGAAAGCGAGCTCTTCGGGCACGAGCGCGGCGCATTCACCGGCGCCCAGTACCAGAGGAAGGGAAAGCTGGAGCTTGCCGACGGGGGGACATTGTTCCTCGACGAGGTCGGCAACATCTCGATGAAAACTCAGATGGACCTCCTGAGAGTGATCGAATCGAAGCAGTTTACCCGCGTGGGAGGAAACGCGGTGATCACGGTCGATTTCCGGGTCATCTGCGCGACGAACAAGGACCTCGAGAAGGCGGTCTCCGACGGGGTGTTCCGCGAGGATCTCTATTACCGGCTGAACGTCTTCACGATCCTTGTTCCCCCGCTCCACGAGCGCAAGTCGGATATTCCGATTCTTGCCAATCACTTCGTGACCTCCTACTCCCATTCGATGGGGAAACCGATCACCGCGATCAGTTCCGAAGCGATGGAGCTCCTGATCCGGCATGACTGGCCGGGGAATGTCAGGGAGCTCGAGAATGCGATCGAGCGGGCGATGGTGGTCGGAAAACCGCCCTGCATCCGCCCCGAAGATCTTCCGTTCCAGCTTTCGATGAAGAAGAAAATGACGGGTTCGGGGACGCTCTCGGCGGTGGAACGGGACTACATCACGTCGATCCTCGAGGAGAACCGGTGGAATATCTCGCGCTCGGCGGAGATCCTCGGCATCGACAGGGCGACGCTCTATAATAAGATTGCGAAGTATGAGCTGCAGAAACCGGCGTGATCAACGTGATCAAGGGGATTCACATTCTCAACGCTTCGCGCCTTGAGGACAGGGAGATCGAACCCGCCGCCAGGGCGGTTGAGGAGGCGTTCGGCGCGCGGGCCGTCCTCGAGCGGACGTCGCTCGATCTCGATCACGCGTTCGACGCCCCGAGGGGGCAGTACCGCTCGGCGGTCCTGCTCGCCCAGCTCCTGGCCGCCGCACCCGAGCAGGATGTGAAGTGGATTGCGATCGTCGACGTCGACCTCTTCATTCCGGTGCTCACATTCGTTTTCGGCGAGGCGCAGCTCGGGGGCCGGGCGGCGATCGTCTCCGTGCACCGGCTCTCGAACGAGTTCTACGGGATGCCGGCCGATCATCCGCGCCTCCTCGACCGCCTCGGGAAGGAGATCATCCATGAGCTCGGGCACACCGCCGGATTGATCCATTGCCGGCAATTCGAGTGCGTGATGCGCTCGTCCACTTACGTCGGGGAGATCGATCTCAAGGCCGGCCGCCTCTGCCGGGGGTGCAGGGATCATCTGGCCGATCTTCAGCGGGCCGGCGCGGTCAGAACAGTACTATCTTAGTCACCATGTCAGACCAAGGGAGAATTGACGAATGAGCATCTTATTCAGCAGGCAATGTGAGTACGCCCTTCAGGCCGTGATGTATATGGCATTGAAGAAGGATCACCAGGCCACTTCGATCCGGGAGCTCGCGGAGAATTTCGATATCCCGTATCACTTCCTCGCGAAGATCCTCCAGGATCTCACGCACAAGGGACTTCTGATTTCGCACAAAGGGCCCGCGGGAGGATTCGCTCTCGGCGCCGGGCCCGAGGTGATCAACCTCCTCCACATCATCGAGGCGATCGACGGAGCGGGCTTCCGGCAAAACTGCGTCCTGGGATTCGAGGAATGTTCGATAACCGACCCTTGCGCGCTCCACGATGAGTGGTTCAAATCGCGAAACACCATCATCGCGATGCTGGAGAAGAATAGCATCGGTCAGATGGCGGTCAGGATGCACAAGGCCCAGTACAGGCCAAAGGCGAAAGCCGCCCCGAGGAAACGCCCCGCCCCCGCCCAAGAAGCGCCTCCGAAATCTTCTTAACAAGACCATTTGGTCCGAATTGGCACACGGTTTGATCTATATGGAGTAGCATTGAGAAATGAACTCCACATAGGGCCAATAGGGTACGGTCAAGGGGAGATCCGAACGGATCCATTTTCAACTTTGAGAACTCCCGCTCCGGACACTCTGCGGATTGAGAGGACGGCCACCCCTACACAGGAAGTCCTGAGAATCAAGAAATTGCCCCCCGAACTGCGGAGGAGAAGGGCAAATTTTCGGTCTGAGCCCAGGTTCCTGAAGCGTCTTCTCTGGAGACTGAAAGAGGATTCCCAGTTCCTGCGCTTGACGACCCAATTGGCATTCGTCCTTCTCTGCGTCTGGATCGGGCTCGAATTCTATCTGTTTGTCAGGTGGGGAACATCCGGCGGGACGGCTGCCTACGTGACAAGACCTCCAGGCTCTGAGGGCTTCCTTCCGATCAGCGCCCTCATCAGCCTGAAGTACTGGATCCAAACCGGCATCGTCAATCAGATCCACCCGGCCGGCCTCTTCATCTTCGTGGCGATCCTGGCCCTGGGAGTGCTGTTGAAGAAAGCGTTCTGCAGCTGGTTGTGCCC
>DATDFQ010000016.1 GCA_036522515.1 Bacteroidota bacterium | reverse complement strand
TCGACCAGCACGCTCTGGATGTGATAACCGGCGTCCGGCGTCATCGTGAAGCCGAGATTATCTCCCGCGTTTGCGCTGATCGGTCCCGCCGGAGCAATCGCACCGTGCAGGCCGGATGTCGCGGTCACGGTGTATCCGTTGATCGTGAAGCTGGCGATGATGCTGTGGTCGCCCGTCACGTTGGTAAAGTCGTAGCCCGGCACTGCTCCGACTGAAATCCCGTCGACCACGACGTCGGAGATGTTGTATCCCGCGTTGGGAACGATGGAGAAGCTCTGGTTTCCGCCGTACGCCACGCTGACACCGCCCGCAGGAGTGATCGAGCCGTTCGCGCCCGATGAGGCCGCGATGGTGAGTTGGTCGATCGCAAAGCTGACGCTGACCGTGTGATTCGCCGTGACATTAGAGAATGCGTAGCCGCCGACCGCTCCTATCGAGTTTCCGTCCACGACCGCATCAATGACGTGATAGCCTGCGTTCGGCACGAACGTGTAACTCTGGCTGCCGCCGTAGTTCACGACCGTCATTCCGGCCGGATTGATCGAGCCGTTCGCTCCGGCGCTCGCCAGGATCGTGTCCGTCGTGATTGCGAACGATGCCGCGATCGTATGGTTGAGCGTAACATTTGTAAACTTGTAGCTTAGAACCGGACCCACCGAGTTTCCGTCGACGACCACGTCCGCGACGCGGCAACCCGTTGCGGGTGTGATCGCGAACGTTGTGTCCGATCCGTAATTTACGACGACCCCGGCCGATGGTGAAATCGATCCGTTTGCCCCCGAGGTGGCAAAGATCGTATCGGGCTTGTTTTCGCCGACGGCAAAATCGCTGAATGAGGTCAGGCCGGTCATCTGAGTGCTTGTCGGCGTTCGGGCCCCCACCGTGGGAGTGATCCAATTTCCCAGGTCGAACTTCTGGCCGATGAACGCGTACGGATTCGCTCCGGGATCAACGTCGGCCGGCGCGAAGTTGAAGGTCGCGTTGTAACTCGAAAACGCGGTCCCGTTGTTTGATAAGGTCCAGTACCGGTTGACGTCCTTCAGTGGGTTGATCAGGGACGACGAGATGCTGGGATGCTCGCCGGGGTTTGTGCTGGCCGTAATATAGCCTGCCGACGTCACGTTTGTGAACGAGACATTGACCGGCGTGTAGTTGTTTGCATCGCCTATTTCAAATGTCGCGGAGGCCGCTCCCGGGGCAATATATTTTTCAAGATTGCCGTCGACATACCCGTCCGTTCGCGTCACACTTCCTCCCGGACCGATGATCAACGTATCCGCACCGGTGACGACGACACCGTTGATCAGATTGAGCACTCCGTCGACGACGATATTCGTCACAAGCGATAACGTACCTGAAGTCAAATCCACCGTGAGATTGCTGAATGCGCCGGTCGACCCGATGGTGTCGGGTCCCGTGCCGTTGAAGAGAACCGTCGTGCCGGCGTTCGAGAAGGTCCCTCCGGTCATCTGCCAATCTCCGCCGATGGCAATCGTGTCTGGTCCTCCCACAAACGTCCCGCCTGAAATCGTCAGGTCGCCGGTGATCGTCAGATTCCCTCCGGCGACCACTGTCCCGCCGGTGATGTCAAGACTTCCGTACGTCGGGGTCGTCGAAAGAGTCTGGTAACCCGATCCCCCGTAGACGATGATGCTGGCCGGATCGAAGACATAGACGTCAAATACCGGAAGAACGTTCGATCCTCCCAGGACGAGAATCGCACCGGCGTCAAGCGTCAACGTTCCGCCGGAATCATTCTGCGTGACCGTGTAGCCGGCGAGGTTCAGTGTCCCGCTCACAACGGTCAGCACCTCGAGGCCCGTGATGTTGGATGCGAGCGTGGTTGTCGCCGAGTTCTTATCGATGATCAATTGATCGAAGGGAAGAGGCGTTATCGAGCCGCCGATGGTCGAAGATGAATTCCCGGCAAAGGTGATGGTTGCGTTGTCGTCATTGAAGCTGCCGTTATCGATGAAATTCCCTGTCACGGTGAAGTCTGCAAGCGCCGTGATCGTTCCCGTGATTGTGAGATTGTCGAACATCGTCAACCCGATCCCATTGATCGTGCCGTCAGTGCCGTTCAGGACGACCGTCGAGGCTCCCCCGCTGAATGTTCCGTTGTTTGTCCAGCCTCCCGAAACCGTCAACACGAGGCCAGAACCGCCGTTCAAGGTCGAGCCTTGGGCGATATAGAGGTCTCCGGTCACCGTCCAGTCGGAAAGCGGCGTCACGCCGCCGGCGCTGGTGTTGGTAATCTCCACGGATGAAAATGTCAGGGGACCGCCGGTGACCGTTATGCTGCCCGTGCCTCCAAAGTCGACGAGTCCTGTGCTGGAGAACGAGGAGCCGCCGAGCGACAATGTCACTGCGCCCGACGGATCGAAGGTGATTGTGCCGTCGCTGCTGACTGTCCCGTTGTTCGTGAACGTGCCGCCGATCGTGTAGGCGTACGGACCTCCGACGAAGCTTGCTCCCGCGCCGACGATGTAGTCTCCGGTGACGAGCCAATCGGTGTTCGGGGCGATCCCTCCGGTATTGTTCACGTTCACATTATCGAATGTGGGAGAGGTCAACGACACGAATTCCGGAGAAACGGAACCGTTGAAATTGACGGTTCCGGTGCTCACGAAACCCGAATCCATCTCGATCGTTTGTACTGTCGTCCCCGTGAATGTCACCGTTCCGCCGCTCAGGAATGATCCCGTATTGAAAAAGTCGCCTGAAAACGTCGTGCTCGTGCCGCCCGCCTGGTACGAGCCCGTGACCGTCATAGTCCCGTTGACGGTGATATCCCCGTATGCCGTGTAGTTGCCGGTCACCGTCAGGTCATTGAACGCGGCATTGCCGCTCAGGGTATTGGACGAACCGGCGAGAATGACAAGGCTGCTTGAGGGAGTGAACGTGCCGCTATTGTTCCAGTTCCCATCCACGGTGAGGGCGAACGAGCCCGCATCAAACGTCGAGCCGCTGTTAATCAGCAGATTGCCGGCGACCGTCGTATTGCCCGAGAGAATCTTCACGTTGCTGCCGCCGTTTGAAAACGTCAGGTTGCCGTACGCCACCGGTGCGACGATCTGTGTGCCGGAGCCGTAGTACTCAACCGTGCTCTTGCTTGAGATATTGACAATTGCGTAATTAATGGGAAAATTATTCGCGCCGGCAAGCCGGAGCGTGGTCCAATCCGCGAGAGTCAATGTTCCTCCGATGGAGGTCCGGTTTGCGGTGAAAACTCCGAGATCGAGGGTGCCGGCCGCCACTGTGAGGTCTCCGTTGATCGGCAGGCCGCCGGTGAGCAGAGCCCTGCCGTTTGACTTGTTTACCGTAAGGTTGTTGAATGTTGTCGGGCTGATGGATTGCTGGGATGCACCGTTGAGAACCACCGTGCCACTGCCGGAGGCGAATGAGCCGCTTCCGGACCAGTCTCCCCCCACTGAAATGACCGATAAACCCCCGTCCAGCGTCGCTCCCGCTCCGATGGTCACGGTTCCGCCCACAACGAGCGGCGCATTGACAAGGAACGTCCCCCCGTTGACCGCGAGGTCGCCGGTGGCAGACGCTGCGGTCGTAAGGGTCGCTGTCGCAGAAGACTTGCTTATCGAGAGATTGTTGTAAGTGATTCCGCCTGCAACATCTTGCGATGCCGACCCGGCATAGGTCACCGTGCCGGAGCCCGCATTAAACGAACCGCCTGTGCGCGTAAAGTCTGAATTAATGACCAGGTTTCCCGGGCCGGTCCACGATATCCCCGCGCTGCCGGATTGGATAAGCGATCCGAGCACCGTGGCTGATCCCGAGCCGATGGTCAGATTGATCGCGTGCCCGTTTGTGCCGTCACTGAGCAGGAGGACGCCGCCGATCGCCAAGGTCTGGGCTCCGACGTCGATGGTATGAGAGGCATTCGTCTGCCATGAGCCGATGGTGTTTCCCTTTGTCGTCAAACCCCCGCCCGAGCCGATGGAGAGTGTCGCAGATTGTGCGCTCTCGAAAACGATATTCTTGACGGTCGTGACGGATGCGAGTGTCGGCTGATACCCGCCCGCCGTCCCGCCAAAATCGGCAATGTCTGTCGAAGCGGGAGGCATCGATGGCGTTCCGGCCGCAATTGTCCAATTCGCCGGGTCTTCCCACGCCTGACTCGCCGCTCCCGTCCAGCGGGCGACGTCAAGGTTATCCGACAGCGTCCATCGGCCGTCAAGCGCGCCGAGGCCGGTTTGTTCAACCCAGTTTCCGGTGGAATCGGATCCGCTTTTTGTGGTTTCGGACCAGCTCAATCCGTTGAAATGCCATGGCAGCAGCGTCGATTCGATATTGCCGTTTAATTCCCCATCTTCGTAGTGAAGACGGATCGTGGCCAGGTAAGAGCCGGTGCCGGTCACGCTAACGTTGTAATCACGATTCACTGAACCGCCAAACGGAAAATCGGTGATGAGGGCCTGCCTCACCGTCACCGCCACCGAGGAGACCCCTCCGGCGCCGCTTGTGAACGCAATGGTATTATTCGGTCCTTCGAATGCAAAGGGCGTGCCGCTTGAAAACGCATGCGTGTGTACAATCGTGCCGATGATGATGCCATTTCCGGTCCGCGTTGATGTAATAGTGACTTTGTTGATCCCGGTGCGCATCGAACCGGTTGTCATCGTCAAGGTTGCGACGGTGATATCGTTGTTCAGCTGGAGTAAATTGACCGAAGATGCCTTGTTCAGCGTCAATCCGTTGAACGTGGTGGCGCCCGTGATGGAGACGTTCCGGGAACCCAGGAGTTGAACCGTGCTTGTGCCGGCCGTGAACGCTCCAAGGTTTGTCCAGTCGCCATACACTTTGTGGGTAAAGGCTCCGGCGGAAAGCGCTGCACCGGCGCTCATCGTCAGGTTGCCGTTCATCGTGAGCGCACCGGCTGCTGTCTTCGTCCCGGCTCCCGAGATGGTCAGGTTATGGTAGGTAGCCGATGCCACTGTCTGAGCGCCTGGGGAATTATAAATCACGGTATTGGGAGCGCTTGTCGAGACATCGAATGTCCCCGCAGAGAGCGTAAGAGCGCCGGCCAATCCGAGCATCGACCCTGACCCGAGTCGGAGCTTCGTCCCATTGAGCGTCACGTTGTACAGGTTCGCACTTCCCGAAAGCGTCGAGGATCCTGTGAACGAAACGGTGCCGGCCGAGGCGGTCAGCGCCCCGCCGACAGATAGGTCAGACTTCATTGTGAAATTCCTCGCCGTTGCGACCGATCCGGTGACGCTTAACGCGTTGAACGTGATGGTACCGCTTCCGGCGATGGATTTCGAAGCGCCGCTCAGTGTCACCGTGCCTGCTGTCGAGGTGAACGTCCCGTTCGCGGTCAGGTCACCCGCGATGGCCAGAGAAATTGCCGTGCTGACAGTCCCGGAAACCGTGAAGTTATTAAATGAGATTCCGCTTCCGCTGATCGATTTGCCTGTGCCGCTCATGGTGATCGTTCCGGCACCGCCCGGGAGGTGTGAGAATGATCCTCCCCCGCTCGTGGCAAAATTTCCGGCGATCGTCAGATTGGCGGATGTTGCCGCGGTAAAGCCGGCGCCTGTAATTGTCAGATTGTTGAAGTTGTTGAGGCCGGCTCCGCTGATCGCCCTGGCGATGCCGCGCAGAGTGACTGAGCTCGTGGCTCCGGTGAAAGTACCATTGTTTGTCCAGTTTCCACCCATCGTGTGAAGATACGAACCGCCATTGAAGGTCGTTAACGGGCCGATCACAAGGTCGCCGTTGACCGTGATGGCCGCCCTGGCTGTGAACGATACGGATGATCCCGGCCCGATATCGGATGTGAGGCTTCCCGCGACCGTCATGGCAGAGCTCGGCATTGTCTTCGTCGCAGAGCCGCTGCTGCTTGTCAAGAGCAGATTTCCGTACGTTTGAGACGAGACCGTCTGGTTCGCGCCGGAATAGACGACGGTGCTGATTCCCCCTAAAGCCCTGGTGGCGTAGTTGGAGGGAAACGTATTCGTCCCGCCGATTTTCAGTGTTGCGCCGTTCGACACGGTCAATATTCCGCCGGAGGAGGAGCGATTTGCAGTAAAGCTCGAAAGATCGAGTATGCCGGCCGCCACCGTCAGGTTTCCCCGGAGCCCCGGCAGATTGCCGCCGAGAGTTTTTGTCGTCCCGCCGCTCACCCGCAGATTTCCATAGGTGATGCCATTAGTGACGGTTTGATCAATTGTTGCCGAACTATACTCGACGGTGCTGGTGCTGGCAAAAGAATACGAGCCGGTAACCGCATAATTTCCCGCAAACGTAGAAGCCCTGACCAGAATCGATCCCGATCCGTTCACCTTCATATCGCCTTTGCCGGAAATCTTATATGTCGGGGAGTCGTTGGGATCAAGTATTCCGTTGACCGTCAGAAGAAGCGAAACGCCGACCGCGGTATTCAGTTTTGTGGTGCTGCCCGCACTTATCGTGAGAGACCTGAAACCGGCCGATCCATTGATCGATTGCGTTGTTCCGGCAAAGCTCACGACCGGGTTGTGTTTGGGACCGCCCGCGGGAGAATAGGATCCCGAATTATTCCAATTTCCCGTCAGCGATATCGTGTGGTTTTGCTGCGAGATCGAGCCGTGCACGCCAATCGTGATGTTCCCGTAAACGGTGAGCGATTGCTTTGCGGATAGGGAAGACGATTTTATGCCCGTTCCTATGGTCAAAGACTTGCAGACTGAGGAAACGGTCAGGCTGGGCTGATTCGAGCCGGTGAAATTCGCGTCGCCGATAATGGCATCGACTGTGGCCGTCGGAACGCCGTTCGTCCAGTTCGCGGCTTTGCTCCAATCCGTGCTGGAAGTCCCCTTCCAGGACGTTTGCCCAAATACGGGCAAAACAGCGAAAAAAATCAATGAAAATGAGATAATTACCAATTTTTTCATTCTAAATATCCTTCAAGAAATTGACGTGGAATCTGAGAGGGTGCGGGGACATGATAATAAAAACGAGTAATGTGGGATATGATCCGCAACAACTTGCGCACGATTTACCCGTTTTTTTGGAGGCGAGTAAGTGCGGGGCTTGAAATTGAGCCTCTGGGGAGATCAGTAAGAAAGGGGAGGATCCAGATATGCGATCCAAAACTTCGGTCCTAGCGCGGGAGGGTAGGCGGGTAGGGAGGCTATATATTGGGGGAAACGCTCTCCCTCAACGATTTCCGTTTGTTATCCGGAGGGAGCGGAGCGACCGAAGGATCTGGCTTTTTGGCTTTCAAATGGTGGGAGATCCTTCGCAGAGTTTACACTGAGCGAAGCGAATGTGCTCAGGATGACAAATACAAGGTGTATCACTACTAATAGAACAGTGAACGCCCCGTTTACTTGAAGAGCTTCAGTCCCTCCGTGAGCTCCACCTGCGCGAAGTTGATGATGGCCCCTTCCCTCCACTTCCTGATGGTTTCAGCGTTCAGATAATCGATCACCGGCTTGTCGTCCGTCAGGACGAAACCGTCCGGGAAGGGGCTCGGGCACCGGAGGACCGGGTTCTTGATCAGGTCGTCGGTCCACGGCTGCCCGGCGCAGCAGGGGTTCATGTTTTCCTTTTTCAACCGGGAGAAATCAATATCCTTCGGAGAGGACACGATGATGATGTCGACGATCTCGCCGGTCCCCAGGTGGACATACGCCTTATAGCCCGCTTCGAGCAGCGTGTTCACGATGCACTTGTAGACCGTCGTTTTCTTCCTGGCAAGAATCTCCTGAAATTCTATGATGATCATTCCATCGTCGTTCAGGAGGTTCTTCAGCTCGCGGAAGCTCTCCGTGGTGAAGACATAGGAGGGCTGCACTTCCCCGTTCAGAACGTCGAAGACGATGAGATCGTACTTGGAGGACGCCGTTTTGATGTAATGGCGCGCGTCGTCGACGAAGAAGCGGGTCGTCGTATCGTCGAAGTAGAAATAGTCCCGGGCGATCGGCATCATTCGGGCGTCGAGTTCGACCGCATCCAGCGTCATGTTCATGCGGATCAGCTCGGTGGCGAGGCTTCCCGCCGCGAACCCGAAGAGCAGCACGTGGGGGCTCCCCTTCTTGAGCGAGGAAAACATGGAGATTTCGTGCACGTATTTCCAGTAGGAGACCCTGAAGGCGTTGTTCACGATGCGGGTCTGGGGGATGCCGTTGATCAAGAGGTGGCGTATCTCCAGCTTCGCCGCGGTGTCGACTTTGTCGACGACCTTCAACTGGCCCAGCAACCCTTCGCTCACGAACGGAACCGAGAGAGCGCCCCCCGGTTCGGCGCCCCCGTGGGCCAGAGTGAGGGCTTTGAGAAACACCACCGCGACGATCGTCCCCATCACCGTCTTGCTGTACATGAAGAGTGCTGTAAAGCCGAACAGGAGACAGGCGATGATATAGAGGGGGATCGTGATGCCGAGTGCGGGTATCAGCACAAACCCGGCGAGAAACGTGAAGACAATTCCGCCGACCGTGGAAACAGCATAGACCAGCCCGGCTTTTTTCCCGGCCTCGGCGACCTGCCTCGAGAGCTGCCTGATCACAAGCGGAGATGTGGTTCCGAAGGCGAACAGGGGAGGCCCGAGAAGGAGAGAGGCCGAAACGATGCTGGCCGAATAGACCGAGGACGCTTGAAACCACCCGAACATCGTGTGCGCCCACGTGGACATGAACGTGATCAGGGCTGCCGCGGAGAGAAACGCCAGAGCCAGATAGAGGTCGGGGTTGGCGCCCCGGGAGAGCAATCCGCCGGCGTAATAGCCGATGGTGAGGAACGTTATCGTGACCCCGATGACGGACGCCCAGACGATGAGCGAGTTGCCGAAGAAGGGGGTCAGCATCTTGGCTCCGAGGAGCTCGACCGAAATCACCGCGGCCCCCTCGATGAACGCCAGAAGGAGGTAGGTCGAGGCCGCGATTCGTTTCCCGGGCTCGGTCCGGGCGGTTTCCCTGCCGTGTTTCTTCTTGGACATCCCGGGGTTCAGATCGCTTTGCGAACTGACACTTCTTGGGGCGCGGACACAGATACGTCCGGCGGCGCGACCGTGGAGAGCACTGCCGCCGTGAGCAGGAGTCCCGCCGTGGCGTACGAGCTTGCGGCGAGTCCAAGCGAAGGAATGGAATAAAAGGCGACGGTGAAGGTCATCAGGATCCCTCCCAGGGTGGAGATCGCATAGACGGTTCCGGCCTTCTTGCCGACACCCTCGACGTTTTCGGAGACGATCCGTATGACCAGCGGCGAGACCATGCCGAAACAGAGCAGGAGGGGAAAAATGAAGACGATGCAGGAAAGAAGCGATCCAACCTGAATCGAGAAACTGAGGGAGGCGTTCATCACCAGGGAAGAGAGACGCGGCATCACCGCGAATAGAGCCGTCGAGGCGATCAGGATGTTCCTCAGGTTTCTTCGAAGAAACGGTTTCTCGGAGATCATTCCACCGAGGTAATACCCGGCCGTCAATCCGCCGAGCGTCGTCCCCAGCACGCTCGTCCACACGTAGAGAGAATTTCCGTAGTAGGGTGCGATCAGCTTCGCGCCGATCAGCTCGCACGCCATGACGGCCGCTCCCTCGAGGAACGAGATGGCATAGAAGAGAGGATACGGCGTCCCCGCCTTGCCCGGTGCGTTCGATCTGCTCGCCTGGTTCATGGTGCAATATCTTACTCAAATCGTGCGGTAATGTCAAGAGCGTGGTGTCTCAATTTGGCCGAAAGTCTCTCTGCCTCGTCATGCTGACATGCTCCTGGTCAGCATCTTTCAACTCTTCTATTTCTCGTTCCCACGCTCTGCGTGGGAACGCATATCCCGGCGCTCCGCGCCGGGGACGCAACCTAAAGGTTGCGCCTACCGATGACTCGGGCCTGGTAGCCGCAGCCTTTAGGCTGCGTTTGTTCGGCCACCGGCCCGTTTCCTTTGTTGACACTCGCTCCATTTCTCGCTACCTTAACCCTGTTTCTCAATCAGGCTTTCAATCTCTCAGTCTCCCGGGTGCCATGCGCTCTTTAGGTTTCTGGCTCTTCTCCGTCGGCACGTTGGTTTCCACCCTTCTGGGCGGGATGTTTTCGATTCGATTCAAGGATCGGCTCCATCCGATCATGGCGTTCACCGCCGGGGTCCTCATCGGCGTCTTCAGTTTCGACATCCTTCCCGAAATCATGAATCAGGTGAAGGAGAACAACTATAATGCGACGGGGATCATGATCGCCTTCGCGGCGGGCTTCATGCTCTTCCACGTCCTCGAGAAGGTCATCCTGATCCATCATGCCCACGAGGGGGAATATGCCGACCATAAGCATCCGCACGTCGGGATGCTTTCGGCGTTCGCCCTGATGGGGCACAGTTTCCTGGACGGCGTGGGAATCGGGTTGGGATTTCAGGTGAGCAATGCCGTCGGAATCCTCGTCGCGCTCGCGGTGATCTCGCACGATTTCACAGACGGGATGAACACCGTTTCTCTCATGCTTCTCCATAAAAACTCGGTCAAACGCGCGAGGATTGTTCTGGCAGGAGATGCGCTGGCTCCCCTCCTTGGGGCATGCTCGACCCTCCTTTTTCAGATTCCCCACTATTTTCTCGTGCTCTACCTCGCTTCCTTCGGCGGGTTCCTCGTTTATATCGGAGCGAGCGACATCCTGCCGGAGGCGCACAGCAACCGGAGCTCTCCCGGATTGATCGTCCTGACATTTCTGGGATTGGTCTTCACGTTCCTGGTCGCGGCTCTGGCGTAGGCAGGAATTCTTGCCTGATGAATCCAGGCGCCCTTACAGGCATCTTTCGAAGAAAGGAGTAAATCATGGGGATACTCTGGATCGTTGCAGGGGTTATTGTCGTCAGCGCGGCGTTCTTTCTGCCGTCCGGGGGCGACGTGTGGACCTCTTTGGATGCGGCGGGGGTTGCGGCCGCTCTCTATCTTGTCGCTCTCGTCGCGTTCGCGACGCGTTATCCGTTCCCGCGGTGGAGCCGGGCGGCCGCCTGGTTCCTGTTTCTTCTCACGGGGGCCGGAGTCTTTTTTTGCTGGAGAGAGGCGGAGGGGAGGGCCCGCATGCAGGTGAAAGGGTTCAGGGAGATTCGCGGTTCCATCAGCCGCTCCGTCATGGTCGATGTGATGCCTTCGATGCTTCTGAAGGTGATGAACGCGTACTATGCCGAGCCCGCCGACCGCCGGCAATCTCTGGGCGAAATCTTCCGGGAAACCTATCCTTCCGCGAATCCCGGCGTCAACATGCACGTCCCGTTCTCGAGTGAAGATAGCCTGATGGTGTCCATCTCAAGCCTCTCGGACACGGCGATCTCCCTCGTAGGCCAGGAGGCCTACGTCCCGGGACGAGATCCTGCGTTCAAGAACTCCAACGGGAAGAACGGCATGGTCCAGGCAAGAGCTGTGCTCACAAAGGAAGGGGTGCGATATGAAGCAGAGAACTGAGACCCCGGGGCGCACCGGGAGCGAGAACCCGCGTCTTATTCTCGAATGGATCTTTGCCCTCAGCATCGGCGCGATGATCTATCTCGTTTTCCGGCGCGGGTCAAGCGTCGCTTACGCTCCGTGGGGCTCCATGGCGAGAACGGCAATTCAGTTGGGTCTCGCCGAGTTCAGCGGACTCGCCGGCAAGGGAATCGAACCGGGTGAGCGATTTCTTCCCCTCCTCCTCGTCCTCCTTTCATTTGTCGCCGCTCCGACGGTTTTCCTCTTCTCATGGCGAAAGCTCCGTCTGGGCGGAACTCCCCAATCGTTTATCGCGACCATATTCTTTGTTGCGGCAGGGGCGGTCACTTTATCGGTGTTCATCCCCTCGATCCCGGACGCCGTGAGATTCAATTCTGAGGCGAACAGGATCCCGGAATCGACTACCGTTCAGCTGGCAAAAATCGGTTTGATGTCCGGATTGAACGAGATCGGCGTCGACGCGCGCAGTTATTCGATTCTGAATTCAGCGGGGGGGAACGGCAGGAAGGGATTTGAAGGGTACAGCATCCCCGAACGGTTAAAAGGATCGGGGGTGTTTACGTTTGCCGTCGGATCGGGGGGTCCGGGGACGTTGCGCCTCGTCGGAACGTCACCGGCCTACGAAGGATCCTCAATTGCCCTGGATATCGACAGCGCAACCGGCCGGTTTAGCTACGAAGGCGCCTTCAAGCCATAGCCTATATTCCTCCTCCCAGATATTTCCTGAGGAGAGCGGCGATTTCGTGCCTCTGCGTCCCCACCAGGAGCCTCGCGACATCTTCCATCATCCGGAGAAGGTACGATCCCAGCATGAGTCCTGCGGCAAAGTGCGCCAGCGCCAGGCCCCAGCAAATCGCAAAGCTGATGTTCGCGTAGGGGTCGATTCCCCGGAGGGCGAGCGCGAACGTCTCGACGGTAAGAATCGTGAAGACAAACGTGCCGTACATGGCGATCCAGTACCAGATCCAGAGACGGAGTATCCCGGTGCGAAGCAGGCCCGTGAACATCGCGTTGATTCCCGCGAGCCCGTTGAAGACGGCGTTCGTGAGGGTCTCCTTGTCCTCGGGTTCGAGGTACGATACCTTCATCATCTCTTCCGGCCCGAGGGCGGCGGATAATCCCGAGAAAAGAACCAGGTTGGATTTGTCGAGGAGCCGGAAGAAATGCCTGTCCAGCCAGGCGTGCATATCGCTGATCCAGTTGATTCTACCCACCCCGTAAAGAAGACCGCCGAAGGCGAGCAGGAGGCTCCCGCCGAACATCAGCGGAACCGTGAGATGCCCCGTGTGGATATCCCGTGCGACCCTGCCGATGCCCAGCCAGACCAGGGAGGTCCCGCCCATGAGAAGTGTCACGTAGAACGCGGCGGCGAATTTTACGGTCTTGTCGAGGCTGAGGTAATAGCGGTATTGACTTTTTGGACTAATCAAGATATACTAGTCGGTGATGTGGGCCGGCTTAACGGCTCAAATTAGCGATTTTAAAGTTGTCTAACAAGGATTCCGCCGGAGGGGAAATGCCTCGATTTGGCCATCTTTCTCCCCGGCTCGTCATCCCGACATGTTTCAGGTCGGGATTTTTACGAAGCTACGCTTCGGAAAGATGCTGACCAGGAGCATGTCAGCATGACGAGAAAAGATGAAAATGCGAAGCTATCGCCGGTTATGGCGAAAGCAAGAGGCTTGTGACGCAGGCAACGGAAGGGCGGCCGTGTGACTTCTGCCACAGCCCCGGGCCGGGCGTACCCTTACATTATAGACGGCGAATCGCACCCGCGCGCGCAGCGTCATCTTAGGCCCGAACGGGAGATACGCCGGGCGATCAGCCCGACGGGAAACATGAACGGAATCAGGAGATAGAGATGGATCCACAGCAGGTATTGACACGATTGAACTTCGGCCGCGTCGACGGCGAGACGGATAACCGCTTCGAAAACTGTTTTATCGGCACGGAGATGTTGCGTCAGGTATTGTTGCCCCAGCACTCCCTGGTTGTGGGGAACAAGGGCTCCGGCAAGAGCGCGATGTGCCGCCTGTTGTGCGACGACCTGCAGAAGGTCCGGCCGCTGCTTCCCAAAAACTATCAGGAAATTTATTGCATCCCCGCCTACGGTCTTCAGAGCGAGGAATTCCTCCCGACCGGGGACATCATCGAGCTCAAGCCGAACTCGGTGGACGACTTCCGGTTTTTCTGGCTGCTCTATCTGGGATTGAAGGTCTCCTCCACGCTCCTCCAGGATGAGAAGATGAAAGTCCTCGTCGAAAAAAACAAGAGCGAGAAACTCAAGACGGCCTACTCGAACCTCCAGAGGATCCTCAAGGACGTGGGGCTCGCCCAGAAGCAGGGCCTCGTGGACAAGATGAAACAGAAGCTCGGCATGAGGAACAAGCCCGTTCAGCGCGCGGAATCCCCGGGCGGGGGGAAGGGCGAACGCTCTCTCGGAATCGATTTCAAGCAGGCGACCGGCCTGAGCATCATGGCGTTGATGGAAAACGTCGACATCCTCCTGCAGGAAACGAACTGCCTGGTCTGGATCATGCTCGACAAGCTCGACCTGTTGTTCGTGGAAGACATCGAGAAGCTTCGCGCTGCGATCACCGGGCTCGTGCAGCTCCTGGTCCAGTACGGAAACCAGTTCAAGAACGTCCACCTCAAGGTTTTTTTGCGCAACGATATTTACCGGCAGCTCCATATCGTGAACAAGTCGCACCTGGTGAGCTACTCGACGGAAATGCGGTGGAGGGGGCCCCTCCTGTTGAAGCTTCTCACGGCGCGCGCGGTCGTGGATCCGTTTGTGAGGGAATACTGCGAGGCGGCGCTCGGCGAAACGGCGGATGTCAGCAGCATCATCCTGGGGTCCGACGACTTCGTGAAGAAGGTCTTCTTCACGATCTTCGAGCCGACGATGGCGAGCGCGCTGAAGATGGAAAACGCCCCGGCCACCGATCACTGGATTCTCAAGCGTCTCGTCGACGGGATGGGAAACACATTCCCCCGCGAGCTCATTTACCTTGCCAACAAGGCGGTGGAGCGGCAGCGGGAACTGAACCGGCTGGACGGGAAGCACGGCTCGACGCATCTCATCAGTCCCCGGGCCCTGAAGGAATCGTTCGAGGCGATTTCCGCGTACCGTTGCGACACCTACCTTTATTCGGAATTTCCGCACCTGTCGAAACACTTCGACGTGTTCCGCGGGAGCGACAGCACGACGTTCCATCGCGAAGAGCTCTATATGCTCTTCGAGCCGCTCTCGCCCAAGGGGGACGAAGCGATCCGCGCGGTCTACGACACCGGATTGCTCCAGCCGCTGGGACAGAACGTCGATTCGAGCAGGAAGTTCAAGGTGCCCCTCCTCTATAAAATTGGATTGGGGATGACCGACCGCCGTTCGAAAACCCGGATGAAACACCATACGAGCAAGGAAGAGCGGGAAACGGTCGATAACGAAGATATGAATTGAACCACCCGGCCATCCCGGAGGGCAGGATCGCGGCCGATCGCCTTCCGGTTACCGGAGCAAGACCATCCTTTTCACCGACGTGAAACCGGCCCCGGGAGAGGCCGGGCTCCACGCATCCATCCTGCAAAAATAGACTCCGCTCGAAACGGGCTTCCCCGATTCATCGAGCGCGTCCCATTCGATCGCCTTAAACCCTGCGTCTTCAATTTCATCGATAAGGACTTTCACTCTCCGCCCGAGGAGATCGTAGATCCCGAGCCGCACTCTGCTCTCCTGCGGCAGCGAATACCGGATGAGCGTCGCGGGGTTAAACGGGTTGGGGTAGTTCTGAGAGAGTTCGAACCGGCCGGGGAGATCGTTCATTCCCTCCAGGACGAGGACGAGCGGAGTATCCTGTTCCCCGAGACGGGTGCGGACGGTTCCCCGGAGAGGAATCCTTTTCGGACCCGCCTGGAGCCACGCCCCGGGGGAATCGCCCGGTCTCGAGCAACTGAAGTTTATCGGGAAGCGGGCTCCGGCGAGACTGATCCCAAACCTGCGGATGCCGTTCGACCCGGCGAGGGCGACCAGGCTGCCGTCCTTAAAGCGGACGTCGAACCCTCCCGGTGGAGGGAGGGGAGGCAGTTGGAACCTGCCCGATGATGCGGCCTCTCCCCGGCCTTCGCCAAAATAGACCGACCCTGTGCGCCCCGCCGCATCCGTGAACGTTCCCCGATCGATCCTCCGCAGAATATCGGGACCGGCGCTTCTTGAAGCCGTGGATTGGGGCGGTTGAAGCATGAGGGTACCGGCTGCGGAGGTCCGAACCCAGTAGCCGTGCCCGGGAAGGATCGAATCGGCGACGAAGTAGCTGCCGGAGTAGCCGAAGAACGGGGAAAGGATGATGCCCGGGGGCGACGACGAAATCGACGCGACGGGCACGGGCACGGAGACCGACCCGACGATGTTCCACGCATCCGAGACGTGCAGGGTCTCCGGGCTGATCGCGAATCCGGTGAAGCTCAGGTCCGGCTGATCGAGTTTCTTCCAATACCCCACGCCATTGACCATCGAGTCATGTTTCACGTATCCCCCCTCGTAAGAATAAAGGTGGTCGAGAAGGTAGGGAGAACCCACGCGCACCGGCAATGAAATGAGTTGCCAGCCGGTGCCGGGCGAGATTGAGATCACCGTTCCCGACACCTGCTGGTACTTGATCGTCGTAAAGGTCGACCCTCCGCTCGGTTCTCCCGCCAATCCAAATCCGGACGACCCGGCGACGATGATCCCGCCCGCGGGGTCGAGGGCGATTCCGGCCGCGTCGTCATTGACGGAGGCGTTTCCGTTGAACCGAATCAGCCACTCCTGGTTGCCGAGAGAGTCGTACTTGAGCGTCGCGTAGTCGTCGAGTGTGCCGGCTCCTTCGCTGAAACCCGTCACATAGACGTTCCCCTGCGCGTCCGCGGAGAGACCCGATGCCTGGTCGTTTCCGCCGGCCGGGCCGTTGTAGAGCTTCACCCACCTCTGGGTGCCGGCCGCCGTGTAGCTCAGGGTGGCGTAATCGGCCGCAGCCCCGGTACTGGTGCTGTACCCGGTCACGAACACGCTTCCGCCCGGGCCGAGCGTCAGCGCCGAGGGCGTATCGTCATCGTTCGCCGAGCCGTTGTATCGCCGGACCCATTGCTGTACGCCGGCGGAATTGTACTGGACCGTGGCGTAGTCGTACGAACTCAGGGGTCCGAGGCTCGAACCGGTGACGTCGACGTTGCCGGAAGCGTCGACCGCAATCGCCGTTCCCTCATCGTCGTCGCTTGCCGTCCCGTTGTAACGGACGCCCCAGAGGAGGGAACCGTTTCCGTTGTACTTGACCGTCCGCATGTCGTAGCCCCTGCTCGCGCTTTCGTCGCTCGCGCCCGTGACGAACGCGTTCCCCGTCGAGTCGGTCGCGACGGCGATCCCGAAATCGCCTCCGTCGCCGGAGCCGTTGAACCGCGCGTTCCACTGTTCCACTCCGCTCGAGTTGTATTTGACCGTGAGGTAGTCGTAGGCCGAACCCGAGCTGTCGCCCGCTGTCCCGGTGACGAAGATACTCCCGGTATTCGTCACGGCGATATCGAAGGCGAAATTCGTGCTTTCGAGCAACCCGCCAAATCGTGCGACCCATTGAAGAGCGCCGCCGGAATTGTACTTGACGGTTGCATACTCCGAAGTCGTCCCCGAACTGTCGTAGCTGTATCCCGCGACGTAGACGTTTCCCGCGGCATCCGTCGCGATCGCGGAGACGATGTCGTCCCCGCCCGAGGGCCCGTCGTAGCGCTGCGCCCACTGGAACGTCCCGGAGGAGTTATATTTCACCGTCAGAAAATCATACCCGGAGGTCGTGCTCCGGCTGTATCCCGCCACGTAGACATTGCCCGTCTTGTCGGAGGCGACGGCGGTTGCGGCATCGTCGCTTATCCCGGGGCCATTATACCGCGCATCCCACACCTGGCTTCCCGTGAACGCGTAGCAAATGACCGAGTAGTCGAACCCGTTCCCCTCCTCCAGATCGCTGTATCCAGCCACGATCACGCCCCCGCCGCCGTCGTTCACCATCGCCGCGGGATAGCTGTCGTTCGATTGCGAAGATTTGTAACGCGAGGCCCATTGCTGGGCTCCGGCCGGGCTGTACATCACCGTCGCTTCATTAAAAAGGACGGTCGTCGCATCGGAGCTCGATCCGGTCACATAGACAAAACCGGAGGGGTCGATCGCGATCGCCGACGCAAACTCGTCGCCCCCGAACGCCCCGTCATACCGCGCCACCCAGGCCTGTACCCCTGCCGTCGAGTACTTCAGGGTGGCAAAATCGTAGCCGGTTCCGGCCGCGCGGCTGGAACCGGTAACGTAGACGGTCCCGGCGCCGTCGACCGCGATCGCCGATGCGTGGTCTGCGTCGTTCGCCGGGCCGTTGTAGGTCCTGACCCATTGCTGCCCGCCCGCGGAATCATATTTGATCGTGGCAAAATCGTCTCCCGCCCCTGTGCTCCGGGCATATCCGGTGACGTAGACGTTCGCCGAATTATCGACGCCGAGACCCGCAGCCAGATCGTCCCCGTTGCCGGGCCCGTTATAAACGGCGGTCCATCTCTTATTACCCGCCGCATCGTATTTTATTGTGGCACAGTCTTTCCCGCTTCCGGCGGAAGCGACGGTACCGGTGACATAGACGCTGTTCAACCCGTCGATCCCGATCGCCACCGCAAAATCGTCTCCGTTCCCGCTTCCGTTGTGCCGGAAAACCTGTTGCTCTGATCCTGCGGGGGAATACTTGACGGTGGCATAGTCATAACCTGTTCCTGATCCCGCGCTATAGCCGGTCACATAGATGTTCCCCTGCCCGTCCCGCGCGATGGCGGTGGCATAATCGTTCCCGCCCGCCTGCCCGTCGTACCGCGCGACCCACTGCTGGACTCCGCCGGTATTGTACTTGATCGTGACGTAGTCGTACCCGGATCCGGACCCCTGACTGTATCCGCACACGTATGTGTTTCCGGAGCTGTCGACGATGATCTTCGAAGGGCGGTCGTCGCCCTGCGCGCTTCCGCTGTACCGTGAAGCCCAGAGCCGGGTTCCGCCGCTTGTGAACTTCATCGTCACGATGTCGTTTCCCGTGACCGACGAGTCGGAATAGCCGGTAACGTAGAGGTTGCCCGAGAGGTCTCTCGCAATGGCGACCGCTTCATCCTCGGATGCCGCGAGCTGGGAGGCATAGGAGGAGAGCCACTGTTGCTGAACCGTATCGGAAAGATTTGAACTGATTGGAAACCCCGGAAGGCCGGGATTGAGACCGGGGGGGAATGCTTCATCAGCCTTGCGTTCTGCGACGCCCATGGATGACGGCCGCACAAGGTTTGATTTCTTCAACGGAATGAACCGGCCGTCCGGCGGCACCGGGGGAGAAAGTCCTGGGGGTGTATGATGATAGCGTGAACGCGCGGAAATCAGTTTTTCCACGGAGGCCCGCTCGTTCCGGCGCGCGGTTTCGCGTTCCCGCGCGGTCCGGGATCGTCCGTGGCGATCAAGCGCCAGCGCGGAAGATCCTGAGGAGCGATGTTCGGGGAAGCCAAAGATCAGGAGGGCGGAGCAGGCCGCAACGATCACCTTGAAGGAGTGTCGGATGGCATCCTCCTGTTTGTCCCAAATGATTGGAATTGGTGAACTCGTGCAATCGGAACCATCTGCACGCCGTGCGGGGTGTGTGGCAGGTAACATACCAAATCAGAGGGGGAATGTCAACCCCCCATGAAACAAAAAACCCCGCCTTTCGGGCGGGGTTTGATCTTGCAGGATGCTTCTGGTTTACGAGATGACGGTGACCTTCGACGCCGCAAGGCCCTTGGGGCCCTTCTCGACTTCGAACTCTACCTTGTCACCCTCATTCAAGCTCTTGTAACCGCTTGCTGAGATCGCGTTGAAGTGGACGAATACATCTTCGCCGCCTTCGCGAGAAATGAAACCAAAACCTTTTGCTGCGTTGAACCACTTGACTGTTCCTTTTTCCATGGAACGATTCCTTCGTGTATTTGTGACTGCCCGGCTCAACCGCCGGGCAAGGTGTACGCCTACTAGGTTATCTGAATGATGGCGTTGCGACCTTGGAGGGATTCGTACGGTTCATCAGCAGGACTACACAAGCGGTGTACTGTTATTTGACACCACAGTATACATAATTGCCGGATCAAATCCTAATCATTTTTTATTCCCCTCATACCTTTGCCGAAATACCTCCCATTCAGGCTCTTTTGAAGGTCCTCTCGTACCGCCGCACTGCGGCGGAACGTCTGCCGGGACGCGCTGCGTCCCAACCTCGCTGCGGCGCAGAGCGCCGCGGACTGCGTTCCCACGCAGAGCGTGGGAACGAGGGCGGGAAGGGCCATCCTTTTGCTTCTTTCCCCCCGGCGTGTTATACTCAATGGCTGTCCTGAATCTGCCGCCCGTCACCATTACCCCGGAGAAACGATCCATGCTCAAGTTCCTGCTGTCGCTCCTGTTTCTCGCCACCCTCGCGGTTTCGCAACAAAAACCGGAAGCCCAGCCGGCATCAATTTCGGAGAAAACGGGCGGCATGGAGAAGCACCCCGGGTTTTTCACCTACTACTGGGATCCGAAAGGGGGAAAAGTCTACCTGGAAATCGCCAGATGGAACGAGGAATTCCTCTATATGAATTCGCTCCCCACCGGCGTCGGATCGAACGACATCGGGTTGGACCGCGGGCAGCTTGGCGGAGGGCGGGTCGTGAAGTTTCTGAGAAGCGGCCCCAAGGTGTTGCTGCTCCAGCCGAATTATTCGTACCGGGCGATGAGCGACGATCCCGACGAGCGCCGGACGGTCGAGCAGGCCTTCGCACAATCGATTCTCTGGGGATTTGATGTCGTGGCGGAGAGGGATTCGACCGTCCTCGTCGATGCGACCGGTTTTTTTCTCCGGGACGCTCACAATGTCGTGGGTACGTTGAAAAATACGAACCAGGGCCAGTTCAGACTCGATCCGTCGCGCTGCGCGTTCTATCTCCCCCGAACCCGAAACTTTCCCGAGAACACCGAGGTGGAGGTGACGCTGACCTTTACCGGGGACGAACCGGGCAACTGGGTTCAGCAGGTCGTCCCGACGCCCGGCTCGATCACTGTCCGCCAGCATCACTCCTTTGACCGGCTCCCCGCCCCCGGATACACCCCGCGGGCGTTCGATCCGCGATCCGGGTTCGGCTGGATAAGCTATCAGGATTACGCCACCCCGATCCCGGAACCCCTGGTGAAGCGGTTCATCGTGAGGCACCGTCTCGAGAAAAAAGACCCAGCCGCCCCGGTGAGCGACGCGGTGAAGCCGATTCTCTACTATGTCGACCGGGGGGCGCCCGAGCCGATACGCTCGGCGCTTCTGGAGGGGGCCCGATGGTGGAACCAGGCGTTCGAGGCGGCAGGGTATCGAAACGCCTTCCAGGTGAGCCTCCTTCCCGACAGCGCCGACCCGATGGACATCCGGTACAACGTGATTCAGTGGGTTCACCGGGCGACAAGAGGCTGGTCGTACGGCAATTCGATCGTGGACCCGAGGAACGGAGAGATCTTGAAGGGACACGTCTCCCTCGGGTCCCTCCGTGTCCGGCAGGATTTTCTGATCGCAGAGGGGATGGTCGCCGACTACGAAGCGGGCAAAGCGACGGACCCGAGGATGCTGGAGATGGCGCTCGCGCGGATCCGCCAGCTCGCCGCGCACGAGGTGGGACACACGCTCGGCCTGCAGCACAACTACATCGCCAGCTCCCAGGGCCGGGCTTCGGTGATGGACTACCCGCATCCGCTCGTTACGATCGCACCCGATTCATCGCTCGACGTATCCCGGGCGTACGCGACGGGGATCGGCGACTGGGATAAGGTGACCATCGCGTACGGATACCAGGACTTTGCCCCGGGGACGGATGAAAGGGGCGCGCTCAACCGGATCATCAACGATGCCGCATCCCGGGGACTCACCTTTCTCACCGACCAGGACGCCAGGCCGCAGGGAAGCGCCCATCCGCAAACGCATTTGTGGGATAACGGGGCGAACGCCGTCGACGAGTTGAAGCGAATCATGGGCGTCCGCGCGGTCGCGTTGAAGAGGTTCTCCGAGAAGGCCATCCGCCCGGGTGTGCCAATGGCGACTTTGGAAGACGTCTTTGTGCCGGTCTATATGTCCCACCGCTACCAGGTGGAGGCGGCGGTGAAAGTGCTGGGAGGCCTTCGATACACCTATGCGCTCCGCGGGGACGGGCAGGTTCCGGTCGCAATGGTTCCCCCGGCTGAACAGCGGCGCGCGCTCGCGGCCCTTCTTGAAACCTTGAAGCCCTCCGCCCTCGCCGTGCCGGAACGGATTCTCGCCCTGATCCCGCCGCGCCCGTCGGGATACGACAGAAGCGCCGAGCTTTTCAAGAGCCGGACGGGAATGACGTTCGATCCCCTCTCGGTAGCGGAGGCGTCGGCGAATCTGACCGTGAGCCTGATGCTCCACCCGGCCAGGGCGGCGCGGCTCGTCGAGTACCACTCGCGTGACGCCGGTTTCCCCGGGTTGGACGAGGTGATCGGCCGCCTGCTTTCAGGCACCTGGTACGCTCCGCACGGGAGCGGATACCAGGCGGAGATTCTCAGAGTCGCCGACGGGTCGGTGCTTACGAACCTCCTCTCCCTGGCGGTGAACGAAAACGCCCCCCAGCAGGTCCGCGGGATTGCGGCGCTCAAGATTGAAGAATTGAAGCTCTGGTTGTCGCGTGAGAGAAAAACGGCGAAGGATGAGAGCCAGCAGGCGCATTTCGTCTTCGCTCTCTCGCTGATCAGGACATTCGAGGCGAACCCGAAAGACCTGAAACTCCCTTCGCAGCTCGATCCACCGGCGGGACCGCCCATTGGAGGGTTTGATTGCGGGATGGAATAGGGGTGATACCTCGCGCAGCGAAGGATCTCCGGGAACTGACCGGGTTTCGTTGCCATCTCGTCCCGCGACCTGAAGGTCGCGGCTACCGAAACCTCGGGCTTGGTAGCCGCAGCCTTTAGGCTGCGGGTGTTTGGCTCGGGTGTTGAAATTCACCCACCACCGATCTCAGCCGGCATTTGCAATCGAACCTGTGGCTCTCTATATTCCTGAACCGGCCGGAACCCGTTGCCGGTTTCACCCCCACCAGCCCGGAAAGAGTACTCCAATGAATCGCATGCTCATACTCCTCTGCTGCTTCATCCTCCCGCGCGTTCTGCCGGCCCAGTCGGTATTTCCCGTGCGCGACGCCGGGGAGGCGCCTAACCGCACGTATCACGTCCTTCACTACAAGATCGAAGTCTCGGTGGATGAGAAGGCGAAGAGCGTGAAAGGCAAAGTCACCACGACGCTCGTCCCGTTTCTGACCGCCTTCAAGAACATCGAATTCGACGCGGAGAAGATGGAGATACAGCATGTCTCACTGGCGTCAGGAAAGCCGCTGAGATTTAATCTCGAGCCGAAGAAGCTCGTGATCCCCCTGGATCGACCTTACACGACCGGAGATACGCTTACGGTCTCCGTCGAATACACCTGCTCGCCCAAAAGGGGCCTCTATTTCACACGGCCCGACTCGGGGTATCCGGACAAGCCGTGGCAGGTCTATGCGCAGGGGGAGGACATGGACAACCACAACTGGTTCCCCTGCCATGATTTTCCGAACGACAAGGCAACGTCGGAGATGATCGCGACGGTCAGTAGCGCCTATACCGCCCTCTCGAACGGGGAGCTGGTCAGCGTGAAGGAGAACAAGAAAGAGGGCACAAAGACGTTCCACTGGAGGGAAAATAAACCGCACGCCTCCTACCTGATAACGCTTGCCATCGGCAACTATGCGATCCTGCACGACAGGGCCGGCTCACTTCCGCTCGAGTACTATGTCTATCCGGGCGACACCGCCGACGCGAGGATCTGCTTTCATGAAACTCCCGACATGATCAAGTTCTTCAACGAGAAAATCGGATTTTCATACGCATGGGAAAAGTATGCGCAGGCGGTGATCGCAGACTTCATCTTCGGAGGGATGGAAAACAGCAGCGCCACGACCCTGCTGGACTATATCTCGGTCTACGACGCGCGGCAACGGGTCGACGGCCTGCCGACGAGCCTGATCGCCCACGAGCTCGCGCATCAGTGGTGGGGCGATGTCGTCACGTGCAAGGATTGGAGGCATCTGTGGCTCAATGAAAGCTTCGCCAGCTACTTCGACCCCCTTTACCAGGAGCACTCCGCCGGGGAAGACGAGTTCCGGTTGAGCATGTACAACAGCCAGCAGGCGGGCATCCGCACGGACACGACGTTGGGGCGAAAACCGATCGTCAGCGTCGGCAGCTACGGAACGAACATCTACCCCCGGGGCGCGGCGGTCCTCAACATGCTCCGTTTCGTTTTGGGCGATCAGCTCTTCTGGAAGGGACTCAACCATTACATCACGAAACATCAGTTCACGGCGGTGGAGACGAACGATTTGAAGAGGGCGATCGAGGAAGCCACGGGCCAGAACCTCTACTGGTTCTTCGACCAGTGGGTCTATAAGGCTGGACATCCCGTGTTCGACGTCTCATACAGGTGGAGCGAAGCCGACAAGAACATCCTTTTGACGGTGAAGCAGACCCAGAAAATGGACAGCCTTACGGGCGTGTTCCGGACACCCGTCGAGGTGGAGATCACCTCGCCGGCCGGAAGGTCCCGGCAGACCGTTACGATCCTCGGGAGGGATACGACGTTCACAATTCCCTCCGCCTCGAAACCGCAGCTTGTCGCGTTCGATCCGGACGGCTGGATTCTCAAGGAACTGAAATTCACAAAGTCGAACGACGAGTGGGCGTACCAGGCCGAATCGGATCCGAGCTCGGTCGACCGGATGCTCGCCGTGAGGACGCTCGCCGGACTGGACCAGAGGGAAGAGTTTCAGCAGCTCTTTTCAAGGATCTCGACGGGCGACAAGTTCTGGAACGTCCGCCGCGAGGCCATCGCCGGCCTGGGAAAGATCAAAACGAAGGACGACGCGCTCAAGCAGCGCATCGCGGCGACTCTCATTTCCGCAGCGGCGGATTCGAAACCGGCGGTGCGATCGGCCGCGCTCAGCCAGCTTGCCAAATTCCGCGGGGCGGACGTGGTGGCTGCGATCCGGAAGGCGCTTGACGACTCGAGCTATTCGGTAGTTTCAAGCGCCATCGGCGCGCTCGCGGAAGCCGATTCAGCCGGAGCGGAACCGGTCGTGGTTTCGTTTCTGACCAAACCGTCATACCGCAATAACGTCGCAAACGCCGCGCTGGGTGCGCTTGTGAGAATCGATTCAAACAGGGCGCTCGCGGAGGCGCTCTCCGGTGTTCGCTACGGCAAACCGGTGACGACGCGATCCTCCTCCCTCAACATTCTCCGCAGGTATGCGCGGGGAAATCAGGAGGTGAAAGCCGCCTACCGGTCGCTCCTCAACGACAAGGATTCGGGCATCAAGTCAAGGGCCGTGCAGGCTCTCGGGGAGTTCGGGGACGAGAGCACGCTCGCGGGGCTTGAAAAAATTGCAGGCGACCAGGATGATCAGGCCGCCGGTACCGCGAAAGCAAGCATCGAGAAGATCAAGACACGGCTTGCGGGGAAGAAATGAAGCGCCCGGGCGAAAAGGCGATGCTTCTCCGGCAGTTTGACGAAGGATACAACAAGAAAGCCTGGCACGGGCCGAACTTGCGGGGCTCGATCCGCGGTGTGAGTCCGAAGGAGGCGGCCTGGAGGCCCGGGCCGAACAGGCATAACATCTGGGAAATCATGCTCCATGCGGCCTACTGGAAATATGCCGTGCGGCGGAAGATCCTTGGGGAGAAAACCGGGTCGTTTCCGCTCAAGGGGAACAATTTCTTTAAGCGGCCTGTCACACTATCGGAAAAGGCATGGCGGGAAGACATTGCGATCCTGGAACGGTGCCACCGCAGACTACGCGAGACGATTGTGGGACTCCGCCCGAGCGATTTGAAGAAGGTCCCCAAAGGGAGCAAGGTCTCCACCGGGGAACTCGTTTTCGGGATCGGCGCTCACGATATTTACCACGCCGGCCAGATCCAGCTCCTGAAACGCCTGATGCCTTAAGAAGTGGCATCCCGCTCGACACCTCCCGCAAGGGCGAAAGTCCGCTGCAGCTGGGCCGGTTCCGACCCCCTCTATATAAAGTATCATGACACCGAGTGGGGGGTGCCCGTTCATAACGACCGGAAACTCTTCGAAATGCTGATCCTCGAGGGTGCCCAGGCGGGGCTAAGCTGGATCACCATCCTCCGCAAACGCGAAAATTACCGTAAGGCGTTCGACGGGTTCGACCCGGAAAAGGTGGCTTCCTATGGCAGGCCCAAAGTCAGGCAGCTCCTTTCGGATGAAGGGATCGTCAGGAACCGGCTGAAGATCGACGCCGCGATCGGCAACGCGAAATCGTTTCTCGAGGTGAGGGAGGCCGCGGGGAGTTTCGACCGGTTTATCTGGCAGTTCGTCGAAGGGCTTCCGAAGAAGAATCCTCCGAAGAGAGCGAACGCGATTCCGGCGAGCACACCCGAGTCCGATTCCATGAGCAGGGAGTTGAAAGCCAGGGGGTTCAAATTTGTCGGCTCCACGATTTGCTACGCGTTCATGCAGGCCGTCGGGATGGTCAATGATCATGCACCCGATTGCTTCCGCCGCACGGAATTGATAAGGATCCGGTAGCTCGCTCCTCGTTCCCACGCTCTGCGTCGGAACGCATATGACGGCCGCTCCGCGGCCGTGGACGCTGGAGCGTCCAAATATCCGCTCCCACGGAGACCGTGGGAGCGAGCGCGACCTGAAGGTCGCGCCTACCGATGCCTCAGCCGGCATCTTTACCTCGTTCCCACGGAGACCGTGGGAGCTTCAACTCATCAATCCAGAGGCACCATGCTCGTAAGAGAGATACTTAGATTCTGCGTTCTGCGGGATTACGAACTCCCGGGGATTGTCCTGATCCTTCTCTTCACGGCCATCGAGCCGGCCCTACGGCAAAACGTCGCCCTCGGCCAGGCAGCTCCACCTGCGCAAGCCGAACGTTCCGGGGCAAAGTTCCGGCTCGTCATCCATGGCGGGGCAGGGACGATTTCCAGGGGACAGATGTCGCCGGAGCTCGAGAAGGAGTACCGCGACAAACTTCTCGAGGCGCTCAAGACAGGGTATGAGATCCTCCGGAACGACGGCTCCAGCCTCGATGCGGTCGAACGTGTCATCACGATCCTGGAGGATTCCCCTTTGTTCAATGCGGGGAAAGGTTCGGTCTTCACGCACGAGGGGACCAACGAGCTCGACGCGTCGATCATGGACGGAAAGACTCTCAAAGCCGGATCTGTCGCCGCGGTCAAGCATATCAAGAACCCTATCAGCCTCGCGCGACTCGTGATGGAAAAATCCCCCCACGTGATGCTGGTGGGTGAGGGTGCTGAGACGTTTGCCAAAGCGCACGGCGTCGAGCTTGTTCCGCAAGGGTATTTTTACACGCAAAAGCGCTGGGACCAGCTGCAGAAGGCGCTAAAGGATGAAAAGGATTCCTCCGCCGGGCGGAAAGCCCAACCGGCGGATACGTCGGAGGGGAAACACGGGACGGTCGGGTGCGTCGCTCTCGATAAAGGCGGCAATCTCGCGGCTGGAACTTCCACGGGGGGAACCACGAATAAGAGGTTTGGGCGGGTCGGCGATTCGCCCATTATCGGCGCCGGGACCTACGCCAACAACCTGACCTGCGCCGTTTCGGCCACGGGAACCGGAGAGTTTTTCATCCGCTCGGTCGTCGCCCACGACATCTCCGCGCTGATGGAATACGCGGGAATGTCGTTGCAGAATGCCGCCGACAAGGTCGTGATGGAAAAGCTCCCGAAGATGGCGGGCGACGGAGGCGTGATCGCGATCGACAAGGACGGCAATATCGCGATGCCCTTTAATACGACGGGTATGTACCGCGCCTATATCGATGCCGACGGAAAGCCGGTCGTGAAGATCTATAAGGAATGAAATTGCGAAACACACCTTTTGTCATCCTCCCTTGTCATCCTGAGCACATTCGCTTCGCTCAGTGTAAACTCCGCGAAGGATCTCGCTCTTTCGAAGGACGGAGATCCTTCGGTCGCATTGCTCCCTCAGGATGACAGCCAGATGATCCGTATCAACGATCTTTCAAAAAGCTTCCCCGGCGTCACCGCCCTGCGGAACGTCACGCTGGAGGTCCGGGACGGGGAATTCCTCGGCCTCCTCGGTCCGAACGGAGCAGGGAAGTCGACCCTGATGAACCTGTTGATCGGGTACCTGAACCCTGACGGGGGCGAGATCTACGTCGGGGACGAGAAAGTTTCCCGCGATAACCTCGCAGCGAGAAGAAACGTGGGATTGGTCCCGCAATCTCTCGCCCTGTACGACGACATCTCGGCGCAGGAAAACCTGGAGATTTTCGGAAGCCTTTACCACATCGATCGAACGACGCTGAAAGAGCGGATCGAAGAGAGGCTCAGGGCGGTCCAGCTCTACGACCGGCGGAAAGACAAGGTGAAGACGTTCTCGGGAGGGATGAAACGGCGCCTCAACCTCATCTCCAGCCTCCTCCATGATCCTGCGCTTCTTCTCTGCGATGAGCCGACGGTCGGGGTGGATCCGCAGTCGAGGAATGCCATCTTCGATTACCTCGAACTATTGAATCGCGAAGGGAAGACGATCGTCTATACGACCCACTATATGGAGGAGGCGGAGCGGTTGTGCAGCCGGATTGCGATCATCGACTCCGGCGCGATCGTGGCCGAGGGGACGCTGGACCATCTCCTCGGAAAGCTGGCATACGAAGAGACGATTTCGATCGCCAAGAACGGAGCGACGAACGACAAGCTCGAGGTCTTCAGGAAATTCGGGACGGTGATCGACGAGGAGGAGAGGTTCGAGCTGAAGCCGGGGGGAGAATTCCATCTCTCCTCGTTTTTCTCCTGCATGGAGCAGCAGGGGATCAGTCCCCGCTCGATTCAGATGAGCAAGCCGACGCTTGAGGCGCTTTTTCTCCATCTCACGGGGAGGAGCCTCCGGGATTGAGAACCGTCCTCGCGCTGATCATGAAAGAGTACCGGCTCTTCTGGAGCGACAGGGTCGCGGTGAGCCTGACATTTCTGATCCCGATCGGCCTGATCGCCATCTGGGGGTCGATTTTCGGCAATCTGAACTCCGGCCCCCAGAACCTGAAACTCGCCTTCATGAACGCCAGTTCCGCTTCCGTGGCGGCGGGGATCGAAAAAATTCTCGATACCACGAAGACCTTCAAGCTGGTGAAGTCGTACACGGACGATCGCGGGAACGAGACGGCGTTCGATACGGCCACGATCCAGGAGTACGTCCGGAGAGGAAGCGCCTCGGCCGCACTTGTCATACCCGCGGACGCCTACACCGACACCTCCATCGGGCTGAAGCTGAAGTTCTATTACGATCCCAAGAATGACATGGAGATGCAGATCATTCAGGGGGTCCTCACGCAGACGATCATGTCTCAGATCCCGGGCATGTTCATCGAGGGGATGCAGCGAAGGGCCCTCCGGTTCCTCGGCGTCGATTCCGGCAAGGAGTTCAATAACGGGATCAGGTCGCTCGTTGGGCGCTATTTCAAGATCGATACCGGGAAGATCAAATTCCCCTCTCTCGGCGGGACGTTTCCATCCGGAGCAGGCAATGGAGGGAAAAACTTCTTCAAGAATGTCCTCGACTTCGAGTCGGAGCAGATCGTCGGAAAAGACATTTCCAATCCGTGGGCGACCCGAAGCGTCGGCGGGTGGGCGATGATGTTCCTGATGTTCACGCTGACCGGCTCCGCCTCGTCGCTCTTCGATGAAAAGAAGAGCGGAGTCGTCCTCCGGATCCTCGCATCTCCGATCTCCCGCGTGCAGATCCTCTGGAGCAAGTATCTCTATAACATGTCGCTGGGGTTCGTGCAGCTCATCGTCCTGTTCGCGGCGGGATCCCTGCTCTTCAAGATCGATATCATGTCGAATTTTGTGAACCTGACGCTGATCCTGGTCGCCGCCGCGATGGCCTGCACGTCTTTCGGGATGCTCCTCTCCGCGGTTTCCAAAACGTCCTCCCAGGCAAACGGACTTGGGACCTTCCTGATCCTCACGATGAGCTCCATCGGCGGCGCCTGGTTTCCCACGTCGTTCATGCCGGGGTACATTCAGACGATCAGCAAAGGGACGATCGTCTACTGGTCGATGGACGGGTTTCTGCAGGTCCTCTGGCGGGGCGCCCCCCTCGTCGACATCCTCCCGAACCTGGGAGTTCTGCTTGCGATAGCAACGGTCATCACAAGCGTGAGTGTCCTCCAGTTCAAGAAGGGCCACGTATTTTAGCCCCACCCCTCTTGGGGCGGGGCAATCTCCTCGTAAATTCGGTAGCCGCAAGCTTTAGCTTGCGCCACCTCTCCGAGAGACCGTCCCTACCGGCGCCCGGGAACCGATTGTATCTCTAAACCGATTTCTGTATCTTTTCGTCATGCCAGAACAACACATCACCTGTCCAAAGTGCGGGAACAAGATCCCCCTCACAGAGGCCTTCACGCACGATATCGAGGAAAAACTCCGGGCCGAGTTCCAGCAGGATATCCGTAAGAAAGACGCGGAACGCGCGACGGCCCTCGACGCGCAGCAGAGGGCATTCGAGACACAGAGGGCGCAGGACCGCGCCCGGTTCGAGCAGCAGGCGAAGAAACAGGCGGAAGAATCTCTCGGGGTCGAGCTGAAGGATCTGAAGAACCGCTTGGAGGAAAGCGCCAAACAGCTCGACACGGCCAGGCGGCAGGAACTGGAGCTCCGGAAGCGGCAGCGCGAACTGGAAGAGCGGGAACAGAATCTAAAACTCGAGGTGGAACGCACGCTTGCCTCCGAGCGGACGAAGATTTGGGATGACGCGGGCCGAAAGGCAGCCGAGGAACAGCATCTCAAGATGGCTGAGAAGGAGAAGCTGGTTTCGGACTTGCGCCGTCAAATCGATGAGCTCCAGCGCCGGTCGGAGCTGACGTCCCAGCAGGCGCAAGGCGAAGCGCTTGAGGTCGAGCTCGAGGCGCTCCTGGCGCGGCAGTTCAGGACGGATGTGATCGAGCCGGTGGCAAAAGGGGTGCGGGGAGCCGACCTGATCCAGCGGGTACATGATGAGAGCGGCCGGCCATGCGGGAGCATCATCTGGGAATCCAAGCGGACCAAAGCGTGGAGCGACGGCTGGATACAGAAGCTCAAAGACGATCAACGGGCTGCAAAGGCGGAGATCGCGGTAATCGTTACAACCGTCCTTCCGAAAGAGCTCAACCGGTTCGGATTCTACGAAGGGATCTGGGTCGCCGATTTTCCGTCGGTGATGGGGCTTGCGACCGCTCTACGCGCCAACCTGACCGAGGTGACGCGGGCGAGCGCCGCCCTCGAAGGGAAGAATGAGAAGATGGAGTTGATCTACTCCTATCTGTCAGGAACCGCGTTCAAGCAGCGTGTTGAGGCGATCGTTGAATCGTTTGCCGCGATGAAAATCGACCTTGATGCTGAGAAAAGGTCGATGGAGAAGATCTGGGCCAAGCGAGAAGCGCAGATCGAGCGGGTCATCCGGAATACCGCGGGAATGTACGGCGAATTACAGGGCATCATAGGCTCCGCATTGCCCGAAGTGAAGATGCTGGAACTGCCCGGGAACGATCGCGACGGCGAATAGAACTCTACGGCTATTTTTTCTCCGCCGGGACTGCGGCAGGCGCGACAATGTCCGGCTTGACGCTCGTGAGTATCGCGAGCAATTCGCTCTGTTCCTGCTTGGGAACACTGAACTTATCGAGAGTGGTTACGAGGTGTCCGACCGCCACCTGCCAGTCAGATTCAGTGATCCCGAGCCCGCTATGGGCGACCTTCAAGGGCCGACCGGTATAGACACACGGCCCGCCGGTCGCCTCGCATATCTGATCAACGACATGTTGCCGGAGACGTTTCTTCGAGTCCATACTGTGACCGGCGAAGAACTTGCCTAGTTGCGGGTCCTTCGCGAGTCGAGGGACAAAATCGTCTATGACAGCGGCGATCGCATCGTAGCCGCCGAGGCGCTTATAGAGAGACTCCGCCTTTTTCTCCTGGGAGATTGCCCCCGGGATGCTCCATAAGGTCGAAAGGCCCAGGAGGACCAGAACCAGCCGGAATGTGTTAACCCGATGTTGTCTAACCATTGCAACCGACCTTTCTTGAATGATGAATTCTGATGAGCCTCCCGAGGATTTCAGGGATGATAGGAAAAGTTGTTTGGAATGTCAAGTTTGGGCGGTGTCTCAATTTAGCCGAGGGTCTCTCCACCTCGTCATGCTGACATGCTCCTGGTCAGCATCTTTCAACTCTTTTATAAAGATCCCGACCTAAAACATGTCGGGATGACGAGCAAAAAAATGAAATTGCGACACCACACAAGTTCGGGAATCCGGAGCGCCGATCTGTTGTTGTGACAATCATGGGAGACTACCAGCGCATCGCGCCGCCCATCGGTGAATCTCGCTTAGAATACGATTTCCCGGGAACCCTCCGCCGCCTCGTCGAGGAGATGAAGGAGATCGGGGAGATCGGTGAAATGTCGGAGCTTCTCACCTCCCGGGTCGGCGAATTGATTCCAGTGGAGCGAATCGGGTTCTTTCTTGTCGGGGAGGGAACCCAGCGCATGCAATTGCTCGCTCACAGAGGATTTGGGCTCCTGGAGAAGCACGGGGTCCGTCTCCAGCGGGAAAACCTGAAGACGGGTTTGCGCCTTCCCGTCGCGCTCGATGATAGCATCGAACCGGGCCAGCGCTATGAGCCCGCGGATCAGGAAGTGTTCCTCCGCTGGGGAATCGCGCTGGTCATCCCGATGATGAGCGGCGCGGAAGAGATCATCGGATTCCTGGCCCTTGGCCCCAAGGAACCCTCTTCCCGGTTCACGGCGGAGGATGTGGACCTCCTCACGACCGTTTCCCTGCATGCCGGCCTTTCGATACAGAGAATCACCCTCCAGGAAAAGCTCTCCCGCGAGCGCGAATCCGGAGACCGGCTCAGGGAGCTGAACCAGCTGAAGTCCGATTTCCTGTCGAGCGTCTCCCACGATCTTAAGACACCCCTTACATCCATCCGCCTGTTTGCCGAGCTGCTTCGCACCAAAAAGAACCTGCCGGCGTCCCGGGTGGAAGAGTACCTGAAAATGATAGAGGGGGAAAGCGAGCGCCTCACCCGCCTGATCAACAGCGTGCTCGACTTCGCGCGGGTGGAACGCGGGGTGAAGGATTACCGTTTCTCCGAAGTCTCGATCGACGAGCTGGTGGGGCATGTCCTGGAAACGATGGAGTACCAGCTCGCGATCGGGCGCTTTACCGTCGTGAAGAGGTTCCACGCGGGTAACCGCGTTCTCTCTGCGGATCCCGACGCCGTCACGGAGGCGTTGATCAATCTCATCGGCAACGCGATCAAGTATTCGCCGGGCCGGAGGGAACTCGAGGTGTCGACCTTCCGGCACGACGGGTCGGTGGCCGTCCGGGTCAGGGACCACGGCGCGGGGATCCCGCCGGAGGAAATCGGTAACATCTTCGAGCCGTTCTACCAGACAGAGGGTGCGAGAGAAATCGGGGCCGGAGGAGCGGGCCTTGGCCTTGCGTTGGTCAAGCATATCGTCGAGGCCCATCGCGGGCATATCGAGGTGAAGAGTTCTCCGGGTGAAGGGAGCGAGTTCACGCTCTATTTCCCCGAGAAGCAACCGGATGAGTCAGGGGGTGGTGGCTGAACATCAATCGTCGAACCGAACAAACGCAGGCTAAAGCCTGCGCCTACCAAGCCCAAATCATCGGTAGGCGCGACCTTCAGGTCGCGTTACCGGAGGGCAACGAACTTCAGCCAGTACGCCGCAGGGGAATTGGCGTTTGAAGCGCATACTCGTGGTCGAAGACGATCCCGCCATCCTGCGTGGCCTTGTCGATTCGCTCTCGGGTGAGGGTTTCGAAATCCTGAGCGCCTCGGACGGAGAGAAGGGCCGGCTCATGGCGAAACGCGAGAATATTGCGTTGATCATCCTGGATATCATGCTCCCCGGGAAAAACGGCCTCGATGTTTGCCGGGAGCTCAGGGGCGACGGAATTGAAATTCCCATCCTCATGCTCACCAGCCGGAGGGAGGAGATCGACCAGGTCCTCGGGTTGGAATTGGGAGCCGACGATTATGTGACGAAACCGTTCAGCCTGAAGGTCCTCCTTGCCCGGATCCGCACGTTGCTCCGCCGGAAGGGCGAATCCCGGAAGGCGATCGAAGAATACTCGTTCGGGGACGTCGAGCTTGACTTCCGGAAACAGGAGGCCCGGAAAAAGAAGAGGGAGATAAAACTGTCGACGAAGGAATTCAAAATCCTCAAGTACCTTGCCGCGCACGAAGGGGAGGTGATCACCCGCGACATGCTGTTGACGGACGTTTGGGAGTACGGGGTGGAGGAAAACATCCCGACGACGAGGACGATCGACAACTCGATTCTTTCCATCCGCAAGAAACTCGAGTCGGACCCATCCGCCCCGGTCCACCTCCTCACCATCCATAACGCCGGATACAAGCTCGTAAAGTGAAAAGTAAGGCCTCACCTCCTCTGGTTCCCACGCTCTGCGTGGGAACCCATATTTCGGCTGCTCCGCGGCCGTGGACGCGGAGCGTCCACATATGCGCTCCCACGGAGACCGTGGGAGCGAGCTTGAGCTGGGTGTCATCCTGCTTGTAACTGCCCCTAAAACTTGCTATTTTGGTGTCACGCCTATATAGAGACGACATTTCCTCTCGTCATTTTGACCAGTTTTGAGAATGTAGTTCGGATGTAGTCAGGCAGGGGAGGTTCGAGATTCTCGCTCGAGGCCCTTCCGGAAGAAAAAAGCTATGATCGGAAAAATATTCGCACAATATAAAATCCTCCAGAAGCTTGGCGAAGGGGGGATGGGCGTCGTCTTCAAGGCCGAGGACACCAAGCTCGACCGGTTCGTCGCCCTCAAGTTTCTCCCGGAACACCTGACGTCTCACGAAGCAGAACGCGCCCGGTTCCTGCAGGAAGCCAAATCGGCGTCGGCCCTGAACCATCCGAACGTCTGCACGATCTACGACATCCGGGAAGAGGAGGGGCAGCAGTTTATCGTCATGGAATATGTGGATGGCGTCACCCTGAGGCAGAAGATCCCCGTGCAGAAACTGCCCGACGCCCTCGGGTATGCCATCCAGATCGCGGAAGCGCTCCACGAAGCCCATTCGAAAGGGATCGTTCATCGCGACATTAAGGCTGAAAACATCATGATCAACGCCAAGAATCAGGTGAAGGTGATGGATTTCGGTCTTGCGAAGCTGAAAGGGTCACTCAAGCTGACACGCACCTCCTCCACGGTCGGCACGCTCGCCTACATGGCGCCCGAGCAGATCCATGGTGGAGAGGTCGACGGGAGATCCGATATTTTTTCGTTCGGCATCGTCCTCTTCGAAATGCTCGCCGGGCGCACTCCGTTCCGCGGCGATCATGAGGCCGCCATGGTCTATTCCATCGTGAACGAAGAACCCGAATCGATCGAAAAACTCCGGCCCGATCTTCCTGCCGCGCTGACCAATCTCATCCAGCGGGCTCTGGAAAAAGATCCGGCGGACCGATACCAGCATGCGGACGACATCGCTAGCGAACTGCGCAGGATCCAAAAGCAATCGACGAGAGTGACCCGCACCTCGATCGATCGCCCTGCCTCAGCGCCCGAGGCGTCGCACACGTCGGTCTCGACCTCCTCCCAACCCGCGCTCACTCCGGAGCCCGCCGCAAAACGGAAAGCGATTATCCCCATCGTCATTGGAGCCGTGTTGGTCATCGGCGCCGTGGCCGGTTTTCTCCTCCTTCGGGGCGGGAGTACCGCTTCGAAGGCAACCTCGCAGGGAAGGATGATGGTGGCGGTGTTGCCGTTTGAAAATCTGGGGACCCCGGACCAGGAGTATATCGCCGACGGAATCACCGAGGAGATCACGAGCCGGCTCTCGGGCCTCTCGGGGCTCGGCGTGATCGCCCGGACGAGCGTGATGCAATACAAGAAGACGACGAAGACGCTGCAGCAGATCGGAAGCGAACTGGGCGTGGAATACGTGCTGCAGGGGACGATCCGGTGGGGAACCGCGACGGAGGGGGGAATGCGCGTGCGGGTCAACCCGGCCCTGATCAAACTGAGCGATGCCACGCAGGTCTGGTCGCAGCCGTACGATGCGGTCTCCACGGATGTTCTCAAGCTCCAATCCGACATCGCGACGCAGGTCGCGGGCGCATTGGGGATCACGCTCCTTCAGCCCGAACGCAAGTCGATCGAATCCCGGCCGACGGAAAATTCCGAGGCGTACGACGCCTATTTGCGCGGCATGGCATATTTTCGCCGGAGCTATGCGGAGCAGGATTTTCGCATCGGCCTCGAGATGTTCCAGAAAGCCGTCGACCTCGATCCAAAGTTCGCGCTCGCCTGGGCGAAGCTTTCGGAGAACCATTCGGCGATGTACTGGTTTTATTTCGATCATACTCAGGAGGGTCTTGCCAAGGCAAAAGCCGCCGTCGACGAAGCTCTGCGGCTGGATCCGAACTTGCCGGATGCCCATGCCGCACTCGGCTTGTACTATTACTGGGGGTCCCTGGATTACGACAATGCTCTCAGGGAATTCGCCCTCGCCGCCAAAGTACGGCCTAACGACAGCCAGCTTCTCATGAGCATCGGCTCGGTGAAGCGGCGGCAGGGAAAGTTCGAGGAAGCCGCTGCGAGCATGACCAAGGGGATGGAGCTTGATCCCCGGTCGTCCGAGGTGATCTACAACGCGGCTCAGACGTACGCGCTGATGAGAAACTACGCGGAAGCTGAGAAACTCATCGAACGTTCGGTTTCGATCACCCCCGACCTGCTCGATCGATCCGACTACAGGATTTCACTCTGCCTGCTTTCGGCGGGAGATACGAAAAAGGCGAGATCCATCATGCGCGATATGTCCTCCATTCCGGGATTCGAATCCGATGCCGGGACTGTGTGGCTGCGCACGTTCATCGAGATGTGCGATGGAAACTATGAGGAGGGGATCAGGGTGATCACAGCGTCGCCCGCTCAGGCGAACGACCATCAGTTCGAATTTGTCCCGAAAAACCTGGTGCTCGGCGAGCTGTACGGACTTCTGAAGCAGCCCGCCAAGGCAAGAGCGGAGTATGATTCCGCTCGCGAGCTCATCGAACGCAAGGTGCATGATCGTCCCGACGACTCCCGGCTTCATTCCGCCCTCGGGATCACCTATGCCGGCCTCGGCCGGAAAGAGGACGCGATCCGCGAAGGGAAAAAGGGAGTCGATTTGTTGCCGGTCTCCAAAGAAGCGTGGCGCGGCGCCTACCGGGTCCGTGATCTCGCCCGGATTTACGCGATGACGGGCGAGCCGGATGCGGCGATGGATCAACTCGAGCATCTGCTCTCGATACCTGCGGAAATTTCCGTGCCGTTGGTACGCATCGATCCCAGATGGGCTCCGCTCCGCGGCACCCCCCGGTTTCAGGCAGCCGTGGCGGCGAGATGA